>CAXMTQ010000042.1:488-13642 GCA_964196205.1 uncultured Desulfobacula sp. | reverse complement strand
GTAGATGATAAATGATAAAAATTAATCTTTTACCATTTAGAGTTGCCAGAAAAAAAGAGAATATCAGAAAACAGATATCCATCTTTTTATTAGTTGTTTTATTTACAGTGTTGACACTTGTCTGGTACACCCAGTCCATTAATAAACAAATTGTAAGCATAAAAGAAAAAACAAAACAGATAGATTATCAAGTTGTAAAATATAAAGAAAAAGTCGATCGGGTAGTTCAAATTCAAAAAGATCTGAAAATACTTAAAGAAAAGCTTGTAATTATATCTTCACTGAAAGAACAGAAGAAAAAACAGTTAATGTTGTTTGATGGTATGACAGATCTTATTATTCCAACACGAATGTGGCTTGAAAGTTTTAAAACAGATAAAAACAGTGTTACCATAAAAGGGATTGCATTTGATAACCCCACCATTGCTGATTTCATGGAAAAGCTTGAAAAATCATCACTTTTTTCCACAGTTGATTTAAAAACAGCAAAAATTAAGAAATTTAAAAACGATATCACACTGAAATCATTTGAATTGCTTTGTCGAAAAGAAAAACCCCAAAACAAGAAAGCTGACAATTCAAAGCAGGGCAAAAAATGAGCAAAGAGAATAGTAAAATAAAAGAATTTTCAGAAAAGTTTGCTGTCCTGTTTGAACAAATCGGAGGGCTTACAAAAGTTCAACGCCTGCTTATCTGCCTCTTAACCTTTGCTCTAATCGGTGGTGTCTATTATTATTTTATTTTTATGCCAAAGCATAAGGAATTAAAAAAAGTTAAAAATCAATATGAACGTCAGGTTAAGACCCTGGCAACATATAAGAAAAAGGCTTCTGAGATTATAAAATATGAGAAATTAATGGCCCAGGCTAAAAAGGAGTTTAATGTTGCCTCAAAAGAGCTGCCAGACAAACGCGAGCTTCCGTCATTGTTAACCGGTGTTTCCAATGCCGGGAGTAATGCAGGCCTGGCATTTCACCTGTTCAAACCTGATAATGAGGTCGATAAAGATTTTTATAAAGAGTTCTCTATTTCCATAAAGGTCGTGGGCGGATATCATCAAATTACAGATTTTTTATATCAAATTACAAGGCTTAATAGAATTGTTAATATTAATAACGTTCACGTGAAAAATATTAACCGCAGCAAAAAGCTGGAAATGAGCTGTAAAGCGGTTACCTATATGTTTGTTGAGAAAAAAGAACCACAGGATAAAAACAAACGGAAAAAAAGAAAAAAATAGGGATTAGGGATAAAAGAATATTTATAATGATATATAGATTAAAAATAATTTTTTTAATTTCAGTATTTGGTCTGTCGCTTATGACCGTGGCGTGTGAGGATAAGTCACAGCTACAGAAAAAGTCAACACAACATACGGTCTCTGGAAAAATCTCCCAGCCTGTTACTAAAACTACCCTTAAAAAAGATGTCGGTAAAAAGAATTTAAGCTCCCTAAAAGAGTCAAATGCTAAAACAAAAATACTCCCCACTGAAATAAAAATTGAGGATAAATTAGTAGAGCAAAAAGAGAGAGAACATTATGATTCCAAGGGGAAAATTGATCCGTTTGAACCTTTAATTCAGGAAAAACCTCCCCAGGAGGATAAACCTGTTGTTGACAATAGACCAAAAAGAATTTTAACTCCCCTTGAAAAAATTGAATTGAGCCAGATCCGTCTTGTTGCTGTTATAATAATGAAAGACAGGAGCATTGCAATGGTGGAAGAAGCCAGTGGAAAAGGATATGAGGTGGGAATTGGTACATATATTGGAAAAAATCAGGGAAAAGTATTTGAAATAAGAAAAAGCAGTATTGTAGTCAAAGAGCTTGTCAAAGATTATAAAGGAAGGCTCAAAGAGCGAGTTAGGGAAATAAAACTTCATAAATTAGATGGTGAGGGATAATATGTGTTTTTTTCAAAAAGGAAAACTCAAAAGCAGAGTTAAATTACTGGGGATGCTTTTGGCTGTATTCATCATTGCCGGGTGTGCTGCTCAGGACAGTGAAAAAGCTAATACTTCTGAGAAAATACAGTCTGAAACATCTGAAAAAACCAGTAATCTTGCTGCTGATACAGAAAGCAGACAGATCAGTTCTGTAAGTGTTGAGCAGTCTAATGAAAATATTTATATTATTATCCAGGGAAATCAGAAATTAGTTTATACCTCAATAAAACAATCTTTTCCATTTGGGATTGCCGTTTATCTGCCGGAAACTGTATTTGCCCATGATTATAAAACTACCATTCCTGAGAATAAGAGCATTAGTGATCTTATTGTAAGCTATGTTGATAAAGAAAAAACAACCATAAAAGTTGAAATTTTGTTAAATAAGGATTTTGAATATGAAGTGATAGAAAGTGATAGTATGTTGAAATTAACACTTTCAGGGAATATGGAGAAAACCATTGTAAAAGCTGATGAAAACCTTGAGACCTCTCCTGATATTAATACCTCACCTGATGAGGAAAAAACTATTCAAAAAATTATTGCGCAAGAAGAAGTTATCATTCCTGATACAACGGCAATAATGACTAATATTGAGTTTAATACAATGGAAGATGGAAAATCAGATATTGTTATTCAAACCAACCATCCTGTAAAATATGATATTACCCAGGAAGATAATAATAAATTATATCTCAATCTTTATAATACAATTATTCCTGATTATCATAAACGGCCTATTATAACAAAATATTTTAAATCTGCAGTTAAAAGTTTGATGCCCTTGCAGATTCAAGGAAATAAGAAAACAGCCAGAATTGAGATAATGATAAGGGAGCAGGTTCCATATCGAATTATTCGTGAAAAAAACACTGTTTCAATGTTTTTTGAACCATCTACCATGGAGCCTCCTGAATTCAAAAAAGCAAAGAAAAAGGTTGTCAGTGACAGTGAACTTCAGGTGGCTGAGATTACACAAAAGACAGCTGAACTTGAAAAAGAGCCACAAACTGTTGTAAAGGAAAAGAGCATTGAAGAGGAGCTTTTTGGCCCTAAAAAGATATATACCGGTGAAAAAATCAAGCTGGATTTTTATGAAACTGATATAAAAAATGTATTCAGGATTTTAAGAAGTGTTGGCAAGCTTAATTTTGCCATTGATAAGGATGTTGGAGGTAAAGTAACTTTAACGCTTGAGGATCCGGTTCCATGGGATCAGGTACTTGATCTTGTATTGAAGATGAATAATCTTGGCATGAAAAAAGAGGGGAATGTTATCCGTATTGCAACCCTTGATACATTGAAAAAAGAAGAAAAATTGATACAGGATGCTATTACCGCGAGAAAAGAAGCTTTAGAGCAGAAAAAGAGTTTTGAACCTCTGGTTACAGAATATATACCCATCAATTATTCAAATGCAGCTACTGATGTTAAGCCTCATATAGATCAGATTCTTTCAGAAGGGAGAGGTAAGATAAGTGTTGATACTCGTACCAATATGATTATCATGACTGATACCCAGGCTAAAATTGATCAGGCAAGAGAAATGATTTACCGCCTGGATCGTGTTACCCCGCAAATCATGATTGAAGCAAAGGTTGTGGAGGTGTCAAAGAATTTCACCCGGGAACTTGGTCTTGGTTTAACTTTGACCCAGACCCGTGTAGAAACTCCAAGCATCGGGCAAGACAGGAGTTTTGAAGTTGCTTTAAACTCTCCTGTTAATGCGGGGATTAATGCAGGAGAATTTAATTTCTGGAGAATTCTGGGTTCCAGTTATACCAACTTAACTGCTCAAATAGCAGCTTCTGAAGCTAAAGGTGACGTGAAAATCGTCTCTTCTCCAAGAATTTTTACGCTGGATAATACAACAGCAACCATTAAGCAGGGCCTTGAAGTTCCATTTCTTGAACGTGATGATTCTGGCGGATCTTCAGTTAAATTTAAAAATGTTGATCTATTGCTTGAAGTCACTCCACATGTTACCCCGGATAAAAGAATTGCAATGCATGTCTTTGTAACAAAAAATGATATTGCTGCAGTTACAAATGGTGTTCCATCTCTTTCAACCAATGAGGCTGAAACTGAATTATTGATAAATAATAATGACACCATTGTAATTGGCGGGATAGTCAAAACAACTTACGAAGACAGCAGCACAGGGACACCAATCCTTTCAGACATTCCTTATCTTGGAAGACTTTTCAGAACAGAGACAGATACGCAAAACAGAAATGAGCTTTTAATATTTATAACACCTAAGATTGTTCTATTAGACCAGAAAAAAAATGATTTTACATCTAAAAATCAGTAAGTTGTAAAATTCTCTCTTTTGCTTCTCTTGAAAGAGGCGATGTTGGAGGTGCAAGCTTTACTACAAGCTCCCATGATTTTTTCGCCTGCCTGTATTTTTTTAATGCTTCATAGGTTTTTGCAAGATCAGAGTGAAGAATAGCTGCTTCCGGTTTTTGCATAAGATTATAATGAAGGAATCTAAGTGCCTGGCTGTAATGTCCCATTTTAATATAAATGGATGCTACACCATGAAGGGCAACTAAAAAGTCAGGTTTTATATCCAAAGCTTTTTTAAAGTATGATTTTGCCTGTTTATACCTCTCCTGATGAAAATATACCCAGCCAAGATTTGTTAAAGAGGTTTCAGGGTCAGGACATAAAATATTGTCAGACACCTCTTGAAAACATTTAATTGCCGGCTCCCATTTTTTTTGTTTAATGTATGTCGCCCCAAGATTATTTTTAGCCTGAAGATAATCTGGTTTCAGTTCTAATGCTTTTTTAAAATGCGTTTCCGCAAGAGTGTATCTATCCTTTGCCAGATAAACAAGACCAAGGCTGTTATTAAGCAATGGATCATCAGGGATGGTCTTATATGCTTCAAGCAGTTTCTTTAAGGCGGCTGTATATTGACCTGAATGGTAATACACTTCTCCAAGCTGCTGGGTTTTAATGGCAATTTGATCTTTTTTTTTTGAACTTATATCTTTGGAGGCACATGACATTAGAAAAAGAAAAGCAAACAATAAATAACATATTTTTTTCATATCAATATTTTCCTTTACTCTATTTGTGACCTGTTTCTTGTGGTCAGTATTTTTATATTCTCTTTTTCTAAATATTTTTGTGAATCAATGCTTAATGGCTCAATAGAGACAAATATTTTATCACGGTTTTTAACTGCATACAGGCCATTAATAGTCTGGACTCTCCCCTGGTCAGAAAAAGAGGGATTTTTCCATGTTGTATATCCAAGGGATGAGAAAAGTTGTTGTGCAATGTCCAGGGTGGCCATGTTTGGTGTCAGGGACAAAATTATAAATTCTCTTTTTTCCAGTGCTTTTAAAGCAACACCATAAACATCTCCAAAATTAATTAATAGATCTGCAGCATCCTGCCTTATAACTCTGCCGAATTTTGCCTCAAGATTTATATTGTTAATTGTGAATGGTATTTTTGCATCCGGAATATAATCATAATCAGTTTGGCTCAGGAGTTGTTCAATATCTTTTTTATATTCTCTTGTGATACTGTATTTTTTCAAGTTTTTGTTTTTGCCCATGGATTTTATTTTATCAAGGGTTTCAGATATCGATTGAGTTTTTATACCCTTCCAATAAGTTTGTACATATTCAAGCAGTTCAGCATTTACATTGTTGCCTGATATAATCAATACTTTGGAACCATCATCGTTTTCTATAACTGGAGAATATGATAAATCCAGAACTTGACTGGAGCCATCTCTCCCTGGGAAATACATTTTACCCTGGTTCAAAAGTGTACCGCCAATCAGTGCAGAATATTTTTTTAATTGTGCCAGTTCATGAGCATCAATTTTGCGTTTCACAGCTGCAATTTTTTCTCTCTTTGTTTCACCTATTGGAATTTTTCCTGATAAAATAGATTTATACCATGATTGTGATTTGATTGAGGGGTCAGGCAGATAAATATCAGCTCCTTCATATATGATATTTATATTTTTTATGTCAGGATTTGTAAGTTTGAATGCTTGTATCCCCTCTTTTGACAGTGCTCCACTTGTTTCCAAAAAATCCTTATCAATCAGGTCTGAGATTGTCTCTCCCTTTTTAACTTTATGCTTTTGAATAAATTGTTTTAGATCCAGATCCTCTACCATTGCTGAGAATTCTATAACTGGGATATCAATTTTTCCAGGAGAGCTTTGTTCATACTCCTCCTTTTTTATTTTTTTTAAGGGGATAAGGATATGGATACCAGGTTCAATTGCGTCGACGTTGTTAATCTCCGGATTGATTTTTTTAAAAATTATGATGAACTGGGGAAAATCCTGTTCTGATATTTCCCCTTTTTTCCTGAAAATTTTATATAACCAGTCATCTTTGCTGACTATATATGCCTCACACAGTACATCTTCATCATTGAATTTAAAAATAGAGTATTGTTTATAAGAAGTTTTTACCCCTTTTGCTTGAGAACAGGGTACAAATGGAGGCATAATATAAGCATAGAGTGCTGTGATAATAATAACAAATATTTTAGAAGCTAAAATTTTTTTCATAAATTATAAAGATACTTTTAAATTCAACCTTCTCGCAATTTTATCGGAAATATTTTCTACAAACTTTTGCAAATCTTTTTGTCCAAGTCGTTTTTTTTGAGATGGTGTTATGTCTTGAGTGTCAGGTATTATTAAACTTGGCAGATTTATCTTATCTGAATCAGGATTTATCTTATAATCTTCTGGTATGGCTGATTTAAAATAGAGATCTTGAAATTCTGAAAATTTCATTGCATGGGCTGTTGCGTCAAGAATAGCTGTCTCCGGACTTATGATAATATCTAACTCTATTGCTTTTACAAGTCCTGCAAGACATTCTCCCCCCTGTGTACAGGCAATATGCCCATTCTTATTGGCTGTAAGCTGCCAGTCCATTATTGACTGTTCTGTAACCTGAACAAAAAACACATTTTGATAATTTGTAAGTGCATTATATTCTTTAGTAATTTTTATCACCCTGGGCATAGATACAGGGTTTCCAATCATTGCTGCCTGGGCAACGCTTGGTTTTGTGTTTACAGGTATAAATTTTCGTCTGGTTTCATCTGGTTCAAGATAGTATTGGAAAACAGGGTCAGCATGTTCTGATTGAACACCAATAATCTTGGGCAGGCAATTGATAATATCAGCTTTATAAAATTTAATAAATCCATTCATCACAGCAGAAATATTGCCTGCATTTCCAATGGGAACAATGACAACTCTATTTTTCATATTCCACTCAAAATCCTGGGCAATTTCATATGAATATGATTCCTGGCCAAGAATTCGCCAGGCATTTTTGGAATTTAAAAGCGCTACCGAGTATTTGTCTGCAAGGTGTTCAACAACCTTCATGCAGTCATCAAAGACTCCTGGAATTTCAAAAACTCGTGCACCGCTTCCCAGGGGTTGTGAAAGCTGCTGAGAGGTTACTTTTTTATGGGGCAGAAGAACAACAGATTTTATTAAAGGAGATAGGTAAGATGCGTATAATGCTGCAGCAGCCGAAGTGTCTCCCGTGGAGGCGCACACTGCAATAACATCAGATACAAGGTTTTGATCAATAAGATATTTAATACTTGATATTGCACTTGCCATGCCCCGATCCTTAAAAGAGGCACTTGGATTCTGCCCGTCATTTTTATAGAAAAAAGAGAGTCCAACTTTTTTTTTCAGGTTTTCATTGGCTTCAACAACAGGGGTATGGCCTTCTCCAAGATAGATAACAGACTCCAGAGGGATACACGATCCAAGAAATTCATGATATCTGTATATCCCTTTAAGAGCTGGTATTTTCAACATTTTCCTGTAATCAAAGATTTGCTGCCATGTTGTTCCCGGGATTTTGTGTAAATCTTTCTCATTTCTATCCTCAATCAGCAGAACCTCATTACATTCAGGGCATACATATAAAAGTTTATCAATTGAGTGTTCAGCCGAACATCCAAGGCATTTATAATATAGTTCACCTGTAGCCTTAGGTATGATAAAGGATCTTATCTCTTTTGGGAACAAATCAAGCATCATTCTGGATAACTTTCTGGCCTCCCATATAAGATACAAGAGCGTCTGGGATTATAACTGATCCGTCAGCCTGTTGATAGTTCTCTAATATGGCCGCAAATGTTCTGCCCACAGCCAGTCCTGATCCATTTAAGGTGTGGACATATTCTGGTTTTCTTTTACCTCTCCTTCTGAATCGTATGCCTGCACGCCTGGCCTGGAAATCCAGACAGTTACTGCATGAAGAAATTTCCCTGTATTTGCCTTTGCCACTGTCCTGACCTGGCATCCAGACTTCTATATCAAAGGTTTTAGTCGCAGAAAAACCTAAGTCTCCGGTACAAAGTGTGACCACCTGGTAGGGCAGTTCAAGGAGTTGAAGGATTTTTTCAGCATTGGCAAGCATAGAATCCAACTCATCAAATGATGTTTCAGGGGTTGTTAATTTAACCATTTCCACCTTATTAAACTGATGAAGCCGGATTAATCCTCTTGTATCCCGTCCATAGGAACCTGCCTCAGACCTGAAACAGGGTGTAAAAGCCGTAAATTTGCAGGGGAGCATTGACTCATCAATAATTTCATCAGCATAGATATTTGTCATTGGAACTTCAGAGGTTGGAATAAGGTAGTAATCCAATCCTTCAAGCCTGAAAAGATCTTCTTCAAACTTGGGCAGTTGCCCCGTTCCAGTCATACACTTTTTGTTTGCAATAAAAGGTGGCAAAATTTCAGCGTAACCATGTTGTGATGTATGGATATCAAGCATGAAGTTAATAAGCGCTCGTTCAAGTTTTGCTCCTGCCTTAAGATAGAGAGCAAATCTGGCTCCTGCAAGCTTGGCTGCCCTTGTAAAATCAAGTATATTTAAGTCCTCACCAAGAGTCCAGTGTGATTGGACTTTGAAGTCGAATTCTTTTGGCGTGCCATGGGTTTTTTCAAGCCGGTTTTCACTATCATCTTCTCCCATGGGTACATCTTCATGGGGAATATTTGGAAGAGAGACAAGAAAAGCATGAAGATCTTCTTCAATGGTTAAAAGTTCTTTATCAAGTTTTTTGATGCTTTCAGAGACAAGTCTCATTTCGCCAATGGGTGTTTTTGCATCTTTCCCTGATTTTTTCATTGCTGCGATATCATCTGAAACAACATTTCTTTTATGTCTTAAAGCTTCAATCTCCAGAAGAAGAGCTTTCCGTTTATCATCATTTTCTAAAAAAGAGGTGAAATTAATTTTTGCTCTTCTTTTTGCCATTCCTTTTTTAACATCTTCAATATTATTTTTTACAAATTTTAAATCCAGCATTTTCTATAATTTGGCCTTTTTTGTAATCGCTTTAAGTTCTTATTTTAAAAGATTTTATAAACAATATACCTGATATCATGGGGTGTATAAACAGTCAATGATTATTGGCGTTGACAATTGGTCTCTTGTGTATAATATTTGCTAAAAGTTTTTGTAAATAAAAGGAATAGTGGTGATGAATGAAATAAAGAATACAAAAAACAGTAATCTCTCAATAGTGGCTGAACGATTGGATAAATTTACAAAGGAAGAACTTGCTCAAAAGTATGAAATCATTGAGAGCAGGCTTTTTGAGTTTGCCAATTTCATGGAATCCCAGATGGTATTTTTATATACTCCGGTAAATGGTGAAATCTCTACTGAAAACATTATAAAAAAAGCATTACAAATTGAAAAACAACTTGTTTTACCTGCCCTTACCACTACCAAAAATGTTATCAATCTTTATAAAATCACAAATTATAATAAGGATCTTGTAACAGGTGCCAATGATATTCTGGAACCAGATATTAAAAAGTGTAAAAAAATACCACTGGAAGATATTGATATTGCTATTATCCCGGGACTTGCATTTGATGATAAGGGTGGCAGAGTAGGATTTGGCAATGATTATTACCGCAGATTGATTTCAAAACTTCCAGAAACATGCAGGAAAATATCCCTTGCCTATGAAGAACAGGTTGTTGATCAGATCCAGATGGAGTCAAGAAAATATACTGTTGATATTATTATTACAGATAAACGGATAATATATAAGATATAATTAAAAATTATTCTCCTTGTTGACAGCTTTCTCAAATTTTTTTAAATCAGGAGTTTTTCCCATCACAATCACGGTATCCTTTGGTTCAATCAATGTTTCAAAGTGAGGATTGAAAAGCATATCTCCCGATGCCTTTTCTATGGCTACAATAATTAGATTGAAATCTTGTCTGATTTTAGAGTCTTTAAGTGCAACATTAGTATATTTTGAGCTTTTTGGAATAAAAAGTTCTTCAATTTGTATGGCCTCTTTTCTCCTGGAGAGTGCTATATTAAGGAAGCTGCTTACACTGGGTCTTAACAGTTGCAATCCCATGGATAAAGCGCCTATATCATAAGGAGATTCAACACGGTTGGCACCAGCAACTATGAGTTTGTTTTTCACATCACTGCTGCCTGCACGGGCTAAAATAAAAATATTTGCATTAAGCTGTCTTGCTGTTAAAACAAGAAAAACATTGGCTATATCTGTTCCAAGAGCAGCAATTAGAAAGGAAGCCCTTTTAATACCTGCTTTTTCAAGAAGAGTTTCATCAGATACATCCCCATGAAGATAATGCAGCTTGTCTTTTTCCAATATTTCAATAAGTTTGTCGTCTTTTTCCATTACAACAATATCATTTGTCTCTTCTTTAATCAGCCTGCACAGAACTCTCCCAATACGGCCGTATCCACATACAATATAATGGTTTTTCAATTTACTGATTTTTTTATCCAATCTATTCCTCCCCAAAAGAGTTTGTATTTCTCCTTCAACAACAGCCTGTATGATGATCCCTGTAATATAAAGAAAATATCCCACTCCTGCAATCATGACAAAAATGGTAAATATTTTTCCAGCAGCACTTGTTTCATGGACCTCCATAAAACCGACAGTAGTAACGGTGAGGGCGGTCATATAGGCAGCATCAAGGAAGTTCCAGTGTTCAATTATCATATACCCAACCACACCAATAAAAAAAATGATCCAGGAGACAATAATCGCTCTGATGATTTGTTGAAGTCTGTTCATAGGTTTTATAGATACAAATCTTATGGACAAAAAGCAAGATAAGATTACAGCCTGTAAAGCATAGTATCTGCTTGACTGGCGTATTGGTTGCTGCTATTTAAGAGGCTATGAAAGATGAATCAAAAAAGTTTGTTCGCTGGCGCCGTGAAATGGTTGAGAAACAAATTGCTTCAAGGGGAGTTACGGACCCACAGGTTCTCGACGCAATGTCTAAGGTACAAAGGCATTTGTTTGTTAGTGAAGCCCTTGTTGACAGCGCCTACGGAGATTTTCCGCTTCCCATTGGTGAAGGCCAGACAATTTCCCAGCCATATATTATTGCTGAGATGACCCAGAGCCTTGATTTAAAAGGTCATGAACGAGTTCTTGAAATAGGTACGGGTTCAGGATATCAGGCAGCTGTGTTGTCCAGGATTGTTTATAAAGTATATACCATAGAGAGAAATCATGCTCTCTTTTTACAGACAAGAAAGCTTTTTGATAAACTTAAATATCATAATATTGTCACAAGATACTCTGATGGGACCCAAGGTTGGAGTGAACAAGCCCCTTTTGATGCCATTATTGTTACAGCAGGAGGGCAGGAAATTCCTTCACCGTTGATTCAGCAGCTTTCAACAGGTGGATGTCTTGTCATGCCGGTGGGTGGCAGTAATTTCCAGGAATTGTTAAAGCTTGAAAAGACCAAAGACGGGATAAAAACAACAAACCTTGGTGGCTGTAGGTTTGTGAAATTGATTGGTCAGTATGGTTGGGATAGATGATATGACTTTTAGGGCTCACTTAAAAACAACTTTACATTTTATGCATTTCATCTTCATGCCACCTTTAGCCGATTCTCAATCACGAACTCCTCGAAATAGTTCAAATGAATAAAACAAACAACCATCAGACGTCTTTAATAAAAGAACTTCTTATTGGCTTCTGTCTTGGAGCTGCAAATATAATTCCAGGAGTTTCCGGTGGTACATTTCTTCTGATTTTTAAAATTTATGAGCGTGTTTTTTCTATTTTGAACAATATTAATAGAGCCAACGTTCTTTACATCCTCTCCTCAATTATCAAAATTATTTTTAAGCCTGACAAATCAGGTTCATTAGATATATTTTTTGAATTTTTAAAAAAGAAAGATTTTATTTTTCTGTTCAAATTAATAACAGGAGCAGTAATTGCTATTCTCTGCCTTTCAAGTTTGATGAAATACTTAATTATTCATCAATTTTGTGCTACATATTCACTGTTTTTCGGATTGATTTTAATTTCCATCATCATCCCTGTAAAAATGTTGAAAACTAAAAAAATTTATCTGATCTTATTTGTGGCTTGTGGTGCTCTTGCAACTATCTATGTCAGCTATGCAGTCAATCCCTATGATAAAATAAAAAAAAAATCAGAATATTATGAAACACAATATTTACAAGCAGACCACGATATCACTAATGCAAACCAAGGAGTTAACATTTTCTCTTTTACAGATAAGTATACCTTTAATGAATATATATATGCTCTAACCTGTGGAGCAATTGCAATCTCAGCAATGGTGCTGCCAGGTATAAGCGGTTCACTGGTTCTTATTTTAATGGGGGAATATTTTGCGGTTGTCTCTGCAATAGCAGGACTTGGAACATTGAACCTGGATAATATGGCATTCCTCGGGTGTTTTGCAATTGGTATTATTTTTGGCGGTCTTATTTTTGCAAGAGTTGTAAGTTTTGTCTTAAAACGATTTTATAACGCAACAATGGCATTTCTTACAGGCTTGATGGCAGGCTCTCTATATGCTTTATGGCCCTTTAAAAAAAGTATAATCATGGCACAACAATATATTAAGCAGGATGGTGTTGTAAGTATTGTAGACAATGCAAGGATTTATACAAATATTAATGAGCTGCCGGTTATGGGAGAGCAACTATATATTTCAGGCCTTTTTTTCATCTCAGGATGCATCATCATGCTGTTTTTTATAAAAAAAGAGATTAAAGGCTAAAGTGATTCCGGAGTAAAAGCTACTACATCATCAATAGAGTCTGTATTACAGAAAATCATGACAAGCCTGTCAATTCCAAGAGCGATGCCTGCACACTCGG
>CAXMTQ010000042.1:0-354 GCA_964196205.1 uncultured Desulfobacula sp. | reverse complement strand
TTTGGGCATATTCAGGATTCTCAGGTTTGAGTTTTGCAAGTGATGCAAGGCTTGCTGGATAATCACACAAAAAAGCAGGAGTTTGATTGCCAAGACAAGGCTCTATTTGAAAACTTATGATTTCATCAAAACAATTGTCTTTTAAGGCTCTATCAAGAGATTTGTCCGCAAAAATTTCAAAAGCCTGCTCCACGGCTATTTTTTGCCATTGTTTGTCCAAAGCTATGGTTCTATCCTGATATTTGATCTGGTTTTCCAGGCCAAGCCTTGCTGCAATAAATTTTATCAACTTTTTGCATTGGTCCATTAGATCAAGATAAGTATTATCTTTTGTGTACCACTCAAGCATGGTCA
>CAXMTQ010000041.1:0-13652 GCA_964196205.1 uncultured Desulfobacula sp. | reverse complement strand
CACAATTACCGTCGGCAGGGTGGGTCTGGGAACCAAAGGTGTGGGCACCATCGGGCAGTACCGGTCTTAAACTGTCAAGACCTTCTTTTGTTGTTGGCATAATGCCTTCATCTGTATCAATCGCAATTGATTTTTTTCTTGAAATCTGTATGGAAACAGGAAACATATATTTTTTTTGAAATTTCTTGTCATTTGCAAGAGCATCTGCATATTGCTCAGCTCTTCTCAAGGCAAGTTCATCGCATTGCTCCCTTGTAACTCCTGTCTCTTTCGCAACATTTTCTGCTGTCTGGATCATTGCATTTTTTGCCCATGGATCATTGTTGAACTGATCCATGACCCAGTTTTCAGAAATAACCTGGCCACCAGGGCCCTGGGGGTTTGGCCAGATGGTGTGTGGGCCGTTGGAACATTTATCTGTCATAAGTGTAAATACATTTTCAAAACTGCCAGTTTCTACACCCATGGCAGCCTGAAAGACTGCTGTGGTTGATGTGGAACATGCCTGGCTTACCATCATGCCCGGAATATTCTGGGCGCCTATTAAAGCAGATGTCCATGGTCCTCCATAGAAAATATGGGGTTGCCCAACTGTGACGCCAAGGATCAGATAATCAAAAATATCTGGATTTATATCCTTTGATGCAAGCCAGGTTTTTGCTGTTTTTGACCCAAGAACAATTGAGTGTTCATTAGCAAAACTTCCCTGCCATTTGGAAAATGGGCTTGAATAATATCCTTTGTATGGAATATAGGCTTTTGTAAACATATTTGTATCCTTTTACTTATTTTGATCTGGTTAACCGCCATGTGGCGGATCTTTATCTCCACCACACAACAACCTAAAGGTCATACACAAAACATGAAAGAATTGAAGCTGTTAGCTGTTCTTTCATATAAAATGAGATCGTCATTGTAAATTCTAATAACTCATAATTCACACATTATATTTTCTTAGAACAGCCTCAAGAATACTTCCACCAATGGCACGGGCTTTTTCTGAAATACTTGTGCAATATTCAATTTTACCCCTTGGATCAATATCACCGATTTTAAGATTATCCTTAACCATTGTATTATCTCTTATCTGGCCTCTTAAAACACCGTCAATCTGTGCAATGACATTCTGTCCATCAACAGTGGCCACGATCTGATTTTTTTTTACTATAGCACCTATATCAAGATCAGACTTAAATATCCCGGCACAGGGTGCTCTCAGGACTCTTTCATTGGTAAAGCCGCCAATGGAACCGGGAACACCTGTGTTTGCTTCAGGAATGCCCTTTAAAATGACTTTTCCAAGGTTGTGACCCCTGTTTGTCTCAATTACAATGTGAACATCTTTGCCAGCTTCAAACCCAGGTCCCAGACCTATGACGAGAGGAGCTTCTGATAAGTTTGTACCCAGATTTTTTTTAGCGATAATGGCATCTATTACGACATGGGGTTTGATAGTTTTTATGCAAGTCCAGTCAGGATCAACAATAACAGGTATTTTTTTTTCATTCCAGATACCAGGAATTTCATCAAATGAAACAGCTTTTTTTGCTTCAACACCCTCTACAATAATTATATCGTTTAATTCATTATTCGATTGATTCGCAGGTTTATTGCCTGATGATTTCTTTTCAGGAATCACTTCACAAAAAGAAACCCCACGCCTGACAGCAAGGCTGGCCTTAGTATCCATCATAAAGATGTTTGTAATATTGGAATTAAAAAGGCGGCAGGCAATACCCGATGCAATTTCTCCGGCACTTTTAATACCTATGACAAGTTCGTTGATTTTTATGCTCATATTATTTATTTCTTTTTATTTTTAATAGCCGCAAGAATTTTATCCGGAGTTAAGGGAAAAGAATCCATATGCACACCAATGGCATTGTTTACAGCTGCGCTGTATCCTTGAGCTGCTGACATGGCAATGGACATGGCTGCCTCTTTTGCACCATAGGGGCCTTTGGGCTCTATTGATTCCACAATTATATTATTGATTTTAGGCATGTCACAGGCAAGGGGCAGTTTATAATCAAGCATGGTTGGATTAACACATCTGCCTTCGTGCCATTCATGGTATTCAGTGAGCATTCCTCCCTGTCCTCCCATGGCAATGGAGCCTTCAAACTGGCCTTCAATAACCAGAGGGTTCAAAGCGTATCCCACATCCTGGGCAGCCGTGGCTTCAATTACTTCAACTTTTCCTGTATCAGGATCAACTTTGACTTCAACAATTGTTGTTCCAAAAGAAAAAGCTTCACACATCTGGCCGTATGGGTTGGATACCCATTCCCGTCTCATGTCAACTTTGGGCCAGTAACCGCCTTCTGCATTAACAGAATTAAATTTTAAAAGACTTATTCGTACAACCTTTTTAATGGAAATGGATTTTTCAGGATCATCTTTTACAAAAATAAGGCGGTTTTCAGCTTTAAGTGTATCTGGCTCAACTTTTAATACTTTGGCTGCAACAGCGAACAACTTTTTTTTGCAGTTTGAAGCTGCATTTTTTACAGCCTGACCTCCCACAAAGGTTGATACCTGGGAGTATGATCCCGGATCAGAAGATGTGGTCTCGGTATCAGCAGAAACAAGATGAATGTCTTCTGGAAGCAGCCCAAGCTCTTGTGCTGCAATCTGGACAACCATATTATCATTGCCCTGGCCATTATCCACAACACCTGTCATAACAGTTGCTTCACCATCTTCATTGAACTTTATAAAGCTCTGGGAACCGCCTCTTATTCCCATGGGAAATCCTGTCTGAACAGAGTTTGTTCCAATTCCAATACCATGGTATGGCGGCAGTTTGCCCCATTTTTCCTTAAAACCTGATTTTTCCACTGCCTTGTGAATAGTTTCATCCATGGCACATGAGCTGACAAGAGATTTAGTATTGGTATATTCTCCTGGCTGCCTTGAGTTTCGCAATCTTATCTCCACAGGATCAATGCCAAGATGTTCTGCTATCATGTCTAACTGAGTGTCAAGACCGCATGCAAAACCACGCCCGTGAATTCTTATCATTCCACGGATGGGTTTGTTGGTATATATTCTGTAGCCATTATAGCGAACACTTTCCATTCTGTATGCCTGTTCCATGGAAAGAAAGGGAACAGTTGTGGCAATGGGGCCTGTGGAAGAGTAAGCACCGCCATCCATATAGCAAGTGGTTTCCCTTGCAAGGACTCTTCCCTCTTTATCAACCCCTGTTTTATGGGTAGTGATCATGGCATGCCCCTGGCGGGTAGCAATTGTATTTTCTTCCCTTGTAAATACAATTTTTACAGGAGCACTGGTCTTTTTTGCAAGCAGGGCACAGATATAATCTGCAGGGCATATTTCAGATCTTCCACCAAATGCACCGCCAATTGCAATTTTTTTGATTTTAACCTTATGAAGCGGGAGTTTGAAAGAATTTGAAAGGGGTTTGGATTTCATGTGTGGCCCGCCATTGGGACACCACACTTCAAGACACTCATCTTCATCAAACCTTGCAACAACTGCATAGGGCTCTGCCTGAAAATATGACTCTTCCGGTGCTGTAAAAGTATCTTCTCTTATATAATGCGCTTTTTCAAAGTTTTCATCCACTTCACCTGTTTCAATGTTGACATGGATATTGATATTATTTGGAAAATCCTCGTGGATCAATTCGGTCTCTGAAACCATTGCATCCATGGGATCAAAGACAGCAGGCAGCTGTTCATATTCAACTTCAATGAGATCAAGAGCTTTGAGAGCAGTGTCTTCATCAACAGCGGCAACACCAGCTACTTCATCTCCTATGTATCTTGCTTTGTCAGTCTGAATAAACTGCTGATCACGGGTATAGCCAAAAACTCCCCATTTTACACCTTCAGTGTCTTTGCCTGTAACAACAGCTTTTACACCAGAAAGAGCAAGCGCTTTTGAAGTATCAATATTAAGAATGCGGGCATGGGCATAGGGGCATCTTTTGATTTTGCCCACGAGCATGCCGTGAAGTTTGATATCAGCTGAATATCTTACTTTTCCCATGACTTTTGCTCTGGTGTCAATTCTGGGCATTCTTTTTCCTATGATATTGTAATCAGACATATATACTCCTTTGTTTTGATACCTTTTTTTCTGCCTTATTTGCAGTCTGGGCAGGATTTTTCCGGGTTTTTAGCATGGGCAACAGCATCAACTATTTTTGTATAGCCGGTACACCTGCATATATTACCGGAAAGCGCTTTGCGGACAGTTTTTTCATCCGGGTTTGAGGTCTGATTGAGAAGAGCATCAGCAGACATCAGCATGCCGGATGTGCAGAATCCGCACTGTACAGCACCATGATCAATAAATGACTGCTGAAGATCTGACAGATCATCACCCGTTGCAAGTCCTTCCACGGTTTTAATTTTTGTATCCTGGGCTTCAAGAGCAAGTGTCAGACATGATCTGACGGGTTTGCCATCCATCTGAATTGTGCATGACCCGCAGACTCCTTCGCCGCAGCTCTCTTTTGATCCTGTTAGATCAAGTTCATCCCGTAAGACTTCGAGAAGTGTGTCATGAGGCTGTACCAGGAGATCCTGGTCTTTTCCATTTATATTTAAAGTGATTTGTATTTTTTCCATTTTTAACCTCAATTTATTAGTTTTGGCTCAAGTTTCTGACTTAAAGGTGGATATTCATTTTATATTTTTAAGTGCCTGTAAAACCATCTCTTCCACCATGGAACATCTGTATTCAAGGGTGGAGCCTACATTATGAACAGCAAAAGGTGCAGCACTGTTCATGGCAGAGGATGCTGCATTTTTTAAGGCATCCAGATCATTAAGCTTTTTCCCTTTTAATAAAGATGCAGCTTTTACAAGAAAAAGCGGAGCTCTACCCATCGCGCCCACAACAATACGTGCCTCTTCAATTTTATCTGCATTGTTGCCCTGGTCTGCTGTTTTAACAAGTACTCCTGCACAAACTATTGGATAGTCGATGGCAGAGCGGTAGGCAAGACGTTTATAAGCACTTTTGGCTTTTAGTTTTGGAATGCTGATTTCAGTTAAAAGCTCGTGAGATTCCATGGCAAATGGCATTATGCCATCGGCGGTGTAAAAGTCGGTAAGTTCAACCTCTCTTTTATTGCCTTTACTTGCAAGGGTTATGCCTGCGCCAAGTGCCATTAAAGCAGTGGCTCCGTCGGACTGGCATGTGGAATTGCATCTGTCAGCAACTTCACGGGCATAACAGATTTTTCCACCGGCTTTATGACATGCCTGATGGCCGGAACGGTAAAAGTCTGACTGGTTGTAGTGGTGGCATCTGTTATCCTGGAGAATATTGCCGCCAATAGTTCCTGCATAATGCTGGATAGATACAGCTCCAATTGTTTCACACGCCTGGAACAGTGCGCAGGCGTGTTTTTGAATTGTCCTGGAGGCAATAATATCTGCAATTGGTGTTCTGGAACCGATTTTAATACAATCAGGTTCGTTTTTAATATAAGAGAGTGAATCCAGAGCTTTAAGGCTTATGATATACTTTGGCGCAAGCAGCCCTTTTTTCATTCTGACAAGAAGATCAGTACCACCCGCAAGGATTTTTGCATCATCCTTATGTTCAGCAAGTATATCAAGTATC
Source organism: uncultured Desulfobacula sp. (assembly GCA_964196205.1). Taxonomy (GTDB): domain Bacteria; phylum Desulfobacterota; class Desulfobacteria; order Desulfobacterales; family Desulfobacteraceae; genus Desulfobacula. The sequence goes on along the minus strand of CAXMTQ010000041.1, from coordinate 8,048 downwards.
TCATCAAGATTTTGCGGTTTTAAATAATCAAATCCTGGTAATCGCACTATTTATTTCTCCTTTATATGGATTCTGTAAAGTTTAAAGAGTCCTGTTTGTCTTTAATTATTACAAGACTGCCTGTGACAGCTAATTCCCTTTTTTCTCTTTTAAGGCAGCCAATACTTTTTCAGGAGTAATGGGAAGATCCTTAATTCTGACTCCAACAGCATCATAAACTGCATTTGCAACAGCAGGAGCTGTGGGAACACAACCGGGTTCTCCTATACCTTTTGCACCGAATGGACCATCTTTATCAATGGTTTCAATCACAGGTGCTTTGATTTTAACAGCATCTTTAGCTGTAAACAGCTTATAATCCCGGAAATTGGCATTCATATTTTTACCATTTTCAGTTACAACCTCTTCAGTAAGTGCATAGCCAAGTCCCATGACCACACCACCATATACCTGTCCTTCAAGGAGCATAGGGTTTACGGCTCGCCCTACATCATGAGCTGCAACATATTCAAGGACTTCCACTTTGCCTGTCTCTTCATCTACTTTGACTTTTACTCCATGTGCACCAAAGGAGTATGTCATTGACATGTTTCCTTTAAGTTCCTTGCCCATGTTGCGATTGTCAGGATCATAAAAATTCTCTGCCATGAGCATTGTGCCATTGGGTGAAAAATGGGCTTTTCTTAAAAGTTTTCCAATGGGCATACTTTTTTCAGGATCTTCCGGAAAAAAGACATTTCTATCCTTGAATTCAATATCTTTGGCAGGTACATCCAGAATTTTGGATGCGAATTTCTGAATTTTTTTCTTAACCTTTTTAGCAGCACCAAGGGCTGCGTTACCTGCGACAAAGGTACTGCGGCTCGCATGGGCACCAACATCCCAGGGGCAGACATCTGTATCTGAATGCACTACATTGATATCTTCTGCAAGAAGTCCCAGCTCTTCTGCAACAATCTGGGCAGTAATATTGTCAAGTCCCTGTCCCATGTCTGTACCGCCGGTAAAGATATCCACCTTGCCGTAGTCATCCATCTTTAAAATAGCGCCGCATCCGTCAGAACCGTAAATTCTGGCACCGCCTCCCACATGAATCAGAGAAGCAATTCCTATCCCGACACCTTTTTCACTATTATTGTCAAACTTGAGCTCTTCCTTTACTGCATCAATACACTCTTCAAGACCGCAGGATGTTATTTTCAAACCCTGGGGTGTTTCATCTCCACTTTGGTTTTTGTTGATTTTTCTGAATTCAATACGATCCATTCCGGCCTTCTCAGCCAGTATGTCCATGCTGCTTTCAATGGCAAAGGTTGCCTGGGGGTTTCCATAGCCTCTCATGGCCTGGGAGTAGGTATTGTTTGTATATACACATTTGGCATTATATTTTACATTTTCAACTCTATAAAGAGAGCTTATGGGCATCAGCATGACAGAAGGCGTGGTAGCTCCCCATGAAGTATGAGCACCGTTATCCAGCACCATTCTCATGTCCCTGAATGTAAGTTTGCCGTTTTTATCACACCCCTGTTTTATATAGGTGACAGTGGGCTGCCTTGTAGACGTTGCATTGAATTCTTCCACACGGTCAAAAACAATCTTTACAGGTTTCTTGCATTTGTGTGCCAGCAGGATTGCTAAATGTTCATAGGCATAAGTATCGAGTTTACTTCCAAAACCACCACCGATAATTGGTTTTATCACTCTGACTCGTTTGTTTTCAAGCCCCATGCTTCCGAGAGCTTCAAGAAAATCCTTTTGAGCCAGAGAAGGAATCTGTGTGTTGGAGTATATTGTCAGGTTGTCAGCGGCATCAAACAGTGCAATAGCTCCACTTGTTCCCATGCAGCAATGGGTAACCCATGTTGTAGTAAATCTGTCTTCCACAACAAAAGCTGACTCTTTTTCTGCTTTGCCCACATCGCCGTAATGAATGTTCCATGGCATTTTAAGTACATTTGATTTAAGGTGTTCATGCACCAGAGGAGAATCTTTCTCCATGGCTTTTTCAGGATCAAAAATGCCTTCAAGCTCTTCATACTCAATTTCTATAAGATCCAGGGCTTTTTTTGCAATATCAGGGCTTGTGGCTGCCACTGCAGCTACCTCATCTCTAAAAGAATTTACTTTGCCTTTTTTTATGGGAGGATTGTCTTTGATAAATCCCATTTTCATTTTCTTGGGCACATCTTCGCCTGTGAGAACTGCATGCACTCCGGCCAGGGCTTTTGCTTTTGAGGTATCAATTTTAATAATATTTGCATTGGCAAATTTACTGTATAAAATTTTTCCGTACAGCATTCCAGGCAGTTTGATATCTTGAATATATTCGGCTCTGCCCATGGCTTTTTGCGCTGCATCCAATTTGGGAATCGGTTTTCCAACCACACTTAATTCTTTGTTCTGGTTACGTGTGACATTCAGGTTATCCATTTTCTCCTCCCTTATCTTCTACAGCAAGCTCTTTGGCAGCTTCTACTGATTCAAAAATCTGAATATATCCTGTACACCGGCATATATTGCCGGCAAGGGCATGTTTTATCTCTTCTCTGTCTGCATCAGGGTTCTCATCCAACAGTGCTTTGGAAGACATTATCATTCCAGGGGAGCAGAATCCGCATTGTATACCGCCCTTGTCCACAAAAGATTGTTGCAGCGGGTGCAGGGTTCCATCTGTTGAAGCTAACCCTTCTATGGTTTCAACAATTTTGTCATCTATCTCAATTGCAAGATAGAGACATGAATTTACAGCAAGTTTATCTACAATCACAGTGCAGGCACCACACTCTCCATTGCCGCACCCTTCCTTTGTTCCAATGAGACCCATCTCTTCTCGTAAAAGGTGTGACAGAGTCCAGTGATCTTTAATCTCGTAAGAGATTTTATCACCATTTAATATAAAAGATATTTTTGTTGTCATGGTCTATTTCTCCTCAAGAATTACTTTGTATAATATCAAGACATTTAAGACCCATCCGCCTTACATGGACTCTTATCATCTCTTTTCTGTGCCAGGCCTTACCTCTGACGCTGTCCCTTACCTTTGATTCGTCAGCTGCAATCTGACCTGCCTTGACAAGGATTTCTTCATTAATTTTCTGCCCCACAAGAGATTTTTCTGCCTCCAAGGCTCTCATGGGAGTGGGAGCTGCAACTCCAAGGACAATCCTTGCCTTTGTACAGGTTTCAAGGTCTGTATCAAGTGTTAAAAGAATTCCAATTCCGATTAAAGGCAGTTCCATGGCAGCTCTTCTGCCAAATTTAATATAAGCACTTCCTGTATTGGCTTCCTGGGGTGGAATCGTGATTTTTTTAAGAATTTCACCTGGCTTTAAAACAGTTTCATAGGGTTTGACAAACAGATCCTTTACTTCAACAGAGCGTTCGCCTTCAGGTCCATGCAATAGTGCCACTCCGTCAAGGGCAATCATGGGGACGGCACCATCGGCTGAAGGTACAGCATTAATAAGGTTGCCGCCGATTGTGCCCACATTCCTGACCTGCAGAGATCCAATATTTGAAACAGCATCATAAATAATTGGATATTCATTCTGAATCATTAAAGATTTTTCAAGAACAGCATGGGTGACAAGTGCCCCGATTGAAAGCTCTTTAGTCGCTTCATTTTTATGAAGCTCACTAAATTCTTTGATTTTTTTAAGGGAAATCAGAAAGTCCGGTTCCATCCATCCTTCCTTAAGCTTGACAATTACATCTGTTCCTCCGGCAACAAATTTTGAAGTTTCACTGTGCTGACCATAAAAAGAGATGGCCTCTTCAACACTTGTGGGAGACAGGTACTTAAATTCCTTCATTTTCTTAATCCTTTTTATCTTTATCTTATTCTATTGCTTGGTCGAAAATCTATGCTTGGATGGCTCGCAGAGGAGCGCATGCTCACAAAATTGCCCATATGTGAGGCGCAATAACTTTTGCAACCAGAGTGTACTGTAGTACATGAGGATTGCAAAAGTTTGAAGCAACGAAGCAGATGGGTGAGTTTTCGTTCAAACATTATTCTAATCTCTATTATCAAAGATACGCTGGGACTTACCTGCAACCCTTGGCAGTTGGCCATATTCACAGATCTTAACATCACAGCTTACCATAATCTTAGTTTTTACATTTCTTTTTATCATATTTATAATATTCTGAGCATTATTTAAAGAAAATCCATCTTTTATTTCCGATTTTATTGTCATATAATCCTTGCCGTCATCTTTTCTTTCCATATGCAGCTGATATTCACTTCCCACTTCATCAATATTGGACAAGACCTCATCAATCTGACCGGGATAAATATTAACTCCGCGTAAAATAATCATATCATCTGAACGTCCCATGATTTTGTCATGCATGGGAAGAATGGACCCGCAGGAGCATTGTTGGGTGATTTTTCGAGTCAGATCCCTTGTTCTATAGCGTATCAGGGGGGCAGCTTCTTTACAGAGTGTGGTGACAACCATTTCACCAATCTGGCCATCTTCAACAGGCTTAAGAGTGTCTGGGTCTAAAATTTCAAGAATATATTTGTCAGCCCAGTAATGAATGCCCTCATGCTTGTGGCAGTCAAGTCCTGTGCCCGGTCCGTAAAGCTCAGTCATGCCTGGAATATCAAACATATCTTCAAGTCCGAGAAGTTCTTTGATTTTTATCCGCATGGCAGTTGAGCATCGCTCTGAACCCAGTATAATCTTTTTAAGATTGATTTTATCTTTAATGCCACGTTTGTTGACTTCTTCTGCCATGAGCAAAGCCATGGAAGCCGTGCAGCAAAAAACAGTGGACTGCAGATCAACAAGGAACTGGCACTGCATATCAATATTACCAGGACCCACAGGAATTGCCATGGCACCAAGTCTTTCACAGCCAAGCTGAAAACCCATGCCTGCAGTCCATACACCATATCCAACTGCAATCTGGACTCTGTCTTCTCTGGTCAGGCCTGCCATCTCATAACACCTTGCAAACATGTCAAACCATACATCCAGGTCTTTTTGTGTATAAGAGAGAACCTTTCGTTTTCCTGTGGTACCTGAAGATGCATGGATGCGGACAACATCTTTTTCTGGAACAGATAACAGGGGCAGGGGATAATCTTCTTTCAAGTCTTTTCCAGTTGTAAAGGCAAGCTTGGATATATCATTCAATGACTTAATATCTGATGGTTTAACACCTGCTTTGTCAAATTGTGTCTTATAAAATTTTGATCCATTATAAACATGGTTGACACTCCATTTAAGCCCTTCAAGCTGATGGGCATAAAGTTGTTCTCTATCTTTGAAATTCGGCATAAAAGTCTGTTGCATCATCAGCTCCTATCTGTTTTCACGCAGTTTTTGTGTTGCTGCAAGGTCAAGTTGCAGAGAGTCAGGATCAATAACAACACCATAATCTGTTTTTGCGTTTTCAATACTGACATATTCATATTGTACGTCTTTTTCAACAGCTCTTGGATCTCGTTCAAAAGGGTTGCCGTAACCGCCGCCTCCAGCACTGATAAATGAAATTGTGTCTCCGGGGTCACAAAAGGTAAGGGTGCTTGGGTCCGCACTGTCACCATTTTTAAGAAACTGGGCTAAGGAGCCTTCTTTTCCGCCAAACATACCTTCGGGCGGATAAATATAACGCCCTGCCTGGACTGCAATGGAAGTTGTGCCCACTGAATTTTCATCAGATGAATTTTCACCATCTTCACCATCTCCCATCGGAGACCGTATGATCATTTGTCTGCCAATACCGCCGCGTTGTTTCCCGGGCCCGCCTGAATCATTAATCAGGCTTCTTGATTCAACAATCATACTGGTATCACTTTCAATAATTTCAACAGGTGTGTTAGCACCATTAGCCGGGAAAATAGCACAGTGATGGCCGTCAAATTTTGAAGAAGCACCCATTCCGCCGCCACGGATAATCATGGTGTGCCATGGGTTGCCGTTTGCAAAAGTGCCGTGAAAGATATTTGTCTGGGCAGGTGTTCCGCCGGAACCTGCGATAATGTTGTCAGGAGCGGCTTTGGCAAGAGCATTAAAAACCATTTCAGTCATAAAATGGCCAACTACCATTCTTGCTGCCACAGCTGCGGGAAAGTTGCAATTGACAATAGAACCTTTTGGAGCTGTCATTGTTATGGGGCGGATAGCACCCTCGTTAATAGGTACTCCAGGGTCAAAACCTGATTTGATCGCCATGAATACATAGGCATATGTAAAATTATAAACAACATTTACACCCCAGTCTACCTGTTTGGATGTACCGTCAAAATCAACATGAATTTTTGAACCGTCTACCTTGACGCTGAGCTTGATGGGAATGTCGGGCTTGCTTCCTGCACCTTCAATAATGCCTTCGTGTTCATATATCCCGTCCTTTATTTGTTCAATGGAGTTACGCATGCTCGTTTCAGTTCTGTCGATAATTTCATCAGCCAGATCATCAAGATTATCAAGCTCCTCATCTTCCATCATTTCAATGACTTTTTGGGAGCAGACATGATTTGCTGCCACCTGGGAACGGATATCTCCATCAAACTCTTTAGGAGTTCTTACATTCCATCGGATTAAGTTTACAATATCTTTATTGAGTTTTCCTGCATCATAGAGCTTTGTTAAAGGGATATAAAGGCCTTCTGCATAGACGTCACGGTTGTCGGAAGCTGTTCTTCCTCCAATATCAGTGTGATGGAATATGCATGCTGTAAATGCCACAGGTTTGCCCTTGAAAAAGATAGGACTCCATACGCAGACATCATTTAAATGGCCGGCAAGAAGCCAGGGGTCATTGACAATAAATACATCGCCATCCTTGTAATCTTCAAGGGGGACTGATTTGACAACCTTTTTCATACCAAGAGCCATGGCACCTGCCATGCCCGGGGTACATAAAGTGCCCTGGACAAGTTCCTGTCCGCGGCTGTCTGTAAACATGCAGGTATAATCATGTGCATCACGCAGAAGGCTTGAAAAAGCTGTTCTTATAACGGATGCATCAGCTTCGTCCACTATGGAAACAAGACGTTTCCATAAGATTTCCAGAGTAATCGAGTCGAATTTGCTTTTTGAAGTCGTCATTATTTTTTCTCCCCATCAACTTCTGGCCTGTCAGTTTCAGGTGCGGCAGATTTAATAATATTAATCCAGATAAACCCGAATTCATCAACCCGGGCAGTGGAATCCTCTCCAATTACAATTGTGGATTCACGTTCCTCAATAATGGCAGGTCCTTCAAGCTGCGCATCGGGAAATAGTTTGGACCGGTCATAAACCGTAAAAGGGATATAATCCTTTTTAATAACTGAAAATGCCTGTCTCTGCCCCTTGATACAGTTTTGAATATCACGGTTTTGGGTTGTCAGTTTTGAAATTGAAAAAGGTTTCTTAGGAAGGCTTGCCCGAACCTTGAATGTTACAAATTCCACAGGTGATTCAGCAGAAGCTCTGCCGTAAAGCCGTTTATATTCTTCATTAAACATATTCCGGATTTCTTCTTTGGAAAATTTTGTAAAATTTCTGTTGTCAATTGCCAGATCGATTTCTGCTCCCTGGCCTACAAAGCGCATTAAAAGCGTTCTTTGATAAATTACTTTATCACCGCTTTGAGCGCCTTCCAGGATTTTTGCACTCTCTTGTCCAAGTTCATTAAACAGCAGCTCAATCTCTTTGAAATCAGCTTCCTGCAGTACTCTTCTATGGCTTCTTGAAAGATCAAATGCTACAGGAGCTGTAAAAAAACCAAGAGCTGAACCAACCCCTGCAAGGGGCGGGACCAGAATGGAAGTCGCTCCGATTTTTTTGGCAAGCCCGTAGGTGTGAACGGGTCCTGCACCACCAAATGCTGATACAGTAACAATGTTGGGGTTGCCGCCTTTTTCCGCAATATGGGTTTTGGCTGCCGCTGCCATTGTCTCATTTATAAGGTCATGGATACCAAAAGCTGCTTCAACCATTGTTGTTCCAAGAGGCTTTGCAATTTTCTCTTCAATTGCTTTTTTGGAAAGCTCTATATCAAGTTTCATAGTGCCGCCAAGGAAGAAATCAGGATCAAGATAT
>CAXMTQ010000040.1:0-13708 GCA_964196205.1 uncultured Desulfobacula sp. | reverse complement strand
AAAACCATTGATGGTTTTTATTTCGGCACTGTTTAAAAAAGATTGTCTGAAATCCTTTTTATCAAATACTCTGTTTCTCATCTGTTTGGAATCAGGAAGGCTGCCTCTATGAAAAATTGATTCTATTATTCGGGGTATCCTGACATACCAGATGGTTACTTCTCTATTCGGGCATAGGGTATTGATTTTAATATCATTTTGAAAAATTGAAGTCATACCAGGTTTATACAGCACAGGCTTTTATTTGACAATCTTTTAAGCTATTGGAATTGTTTGTGTATGATATTATCAGCCTTTTTGCCTGAAAGAGTGTTAAATAGTGATATGGTTTGTATGAAATCATCAGGTAATGCTGCCTTAAAAGTGATTTTTCTTCCGGAATAAGGGTGTATGAAAGCCAGTTTCCAGGAGTGAAGCATTTGTCTTGGTGCAACACCTTTTTTTTTGCGGTATCTTCTGTACTGATATATCCTATCTCCGATTAAAGGGTGATCAATGGCATAAAAATGTACTCTTATTTGATGGGTTCTCCCGGTTTTTAAAAGAGCCTCAATAAGGCAGGCTGTTGTATATCTTGTTTTGACTTTCCAGTCTGTTATGGCGGGTTTCCCAGTCTCATGGTTTACAGCCATTATTTTCCTTTTAACCGTGTGGCGGCCAATGGGAATATTGATTTGACCATGGTCATCGGATAAATTCCCTGCAATTAGAGCAAGATATTTTTTTTCTACCCTGCGCTGTTTAAACTCCCTTTGCAGGAAATGTAAAGCCTGATTGGTTTTAGCAACCACCATCAAACCTGAGGTGTCTTTGTCCAACCTGTGAACAATACCGGATCTGAATGGATCGTCTCCAACATTTTTTATTGCTGGTTCATGGAACAGTAGAGCATTTACAAGGGTTTTCGATAAATTGCCTGGTGCAGGATGCACTACCATGCCAGGAGTTTTGTTGATAACAATAATATAGTCATCTTCAAATATAATATTGAGATCAATTTTTTCGGGGGTGACTGCTGTTTTAATGGTTGGTTCATGGATGATTCCTTTAATAACATCACCCTGTTTAACCCGGTATCCCGGCTTTTTTTTATTGTTATTAACAAGGATATGGCTGCTATTTATAAGACAGCTGGCTCTTTTTCTGGAGCATGTCTTAACAGAATTTGAGATTGTGGTATCAAGGCGTGTGCCTGTTAACTCATCATGGATATTGATATTTATTTTCATAACTTATAAAAAAAATTACTGTTATTTAAATAGTGCCCGACCGAAAACCGCTAATTTGCCCAATTACGGCGTTGGTAAAAAATTTTAATCCTCGAAATACCACTTGTATGTCTGTGGTTAAAATTTTTCCCCGCCTTGTACTTAAACAAATTATCAGGTGTTCGTTCAGGCACTAAATAAAAAGACCGGCAGACTTTTACAGCCTGCCGGTCTAAAGAATTATTCTGGTTATTTTGATTTTTAATTAAAAAGGTTCTCGATTTCCTGCATCATTGCTTCTTCTTCTATATCTTTGGCAGTGGACAATTCTTGAACCAATAAATTCTGAGCTGTATCAAGAAGTTTGCGTTCACCAAAGGAGAGATCTTTTTCAAGTCTTAAATTGAAGAGATCCCTGAAAACTTCAGCAACATCATATATGGAGCCGGTTTTGATTTTATCCATATATTCTCTGTATCTTCGATTCCATGTCTGGTTATCTGCACCTTGTCCCTTTTTCTTCATAACTTTATAGACTTCAGGGACTTCTGTCTCAGGGATAACGTCTCTTAAACCCACTGATTCTACGTTTGTAGTTGGAATCATGATCACCATACCGTTTTCCACAATTTTCATCATGTAAAAATTCATGGTGTCACCATTTATCTGCTTACTTTCAATTGACTCAATACACCCTACACCGTGTGCAGGATAAACTGCGAGGTCTCCTTCGAAAAATTCTTTTTTAGTTGATGATGATTCTTTTGCATTGGTTGTTTTAGAGTTTGCACCCATTAGCCGTACCACCTTTCTTTTTATAAGAACAATTAGTCCATCTTCACGCAGATAACCATATTTTGACAATATTGTCAATGAAATTATTTTATTACAACTTAAGGATTGATAATATTTTGTTTGGAAAATTGAGTTTTTTCAATTTGTATTATACTGATTCATGGCAGAGGTAACACCATTTTCAATAATGTGAAGAGAGGCATTACAGGCAGTATCAATTACAGAATCAACTGTTTCTGCCTCATCTTGAGAAAAACTGCCCAGAACATGCCCCGTGATATTTTTCTGCGATCCGGTTTGTAATTTGGGATGACCAACTCCTATTCGAATTCTGATACAATCTTTTTTCCCAAAAGCGTTGAATATAGATTTCACTCCGTTATGGCCGCCATGTCCACGGTTTTTAACAATTTTAATTTTTCCGAAATCAAGATCCATATCATCATGAATAATAATGATATCTTCCATGTTGACTTTATAATATGAGGCAAACCTGTGGATGGGGAATCCGCTTTTATTCATATAGGTCAGGGGTTTGATAAGAAATAGAGATACCCCTTTGATTTTTGTTTTTACATAATCAGAATCAAAACGGGATTTATCAATAAAAAGGTGGGATTTTGAAGCGATGGCTTCAATGGTTAGAAAACCTACATTATGACGGGTCTGGGCATAATTTTTACCTGGATTGCCCAGACCCGCAATAATTTTAAATTTTGAATCTGACATCTACACTTGGATTATTTATCTGCAGTGTCTTTGTCGGCAGTTTCAGCTTTGCCATCGTCAGCGTCTTCTCCGTCAGTTTCTCCTTCAACCTCTCCCTCTTCGAGAAGGTCTTCATCCTCTTCAATCTCTTCTTCCTCTTCAGTAGGTGCTCCTATGGTGATGACGGTAAAGTCGACATCAAAGGGAATTTCAACATTATCACCAAGATCAATCTCTTCAACATGGACTGAATCACCGATTCCAAGGTCGGAAATATCAATTTGAATGCTTTCAGGTGTGTCAGCAGGTTTGCAGACCACGTCAAGCTCACGTCTGATAGTCTGGACAACGCCGCCTTCTTCCACTCCTTTACTTTTGCCAACAATTTCTACAGGGATACTTACAGTAACTTTTGTATCCATATCAATTTCATGCAGGTCAATATGTAGATAATTCAAACCAAAAGTATCCATCTGCATCTCTTTGAGCATGACAGTTTTACTTTTGTTTCCTTCAATTTTAAGATTGAAAAATAGACCTGTTGAACCATTTTCCCTGATGATTTTGTCAAATTCAATGGCATCGAGAGAAAGCATGACAGGTTCACTCCCGGATCCGTAGACTATTCCCGGTATTGCCTTGTTTTGCCTTAATCGTCTCGCAGCACCTTTGCCGCTTGTTTCTCTTTGTTTTGCTTCTAATTTAATTAATTCCAAAGTTTTTTCCTCCGTATCTGCATGAATCCATGCTTAAAGACTAATATCAACTGTTTTTATTATATATGTTATACAAATAAAGAATTTACCGAATCACCTCTGTAACTGCGCATAATTGCTTCACCAATGAGCCTGGAAACAGACAGTGTTTCAATCTTGTCACAATTTTCTGCTTCTTTAGACAGAGGAATTGTATCTGTTACAACAAGAGAACTTAAAGATGATTTATCTATTCGATCAATAGCTGGTCCTGAAAGTACAGGATGCGTACAATACGCATGAACTGCTTTTGCCCCTTTTTCCATGACAACATTCCCAGCCTCTGTCAATGTTCCGGCAGTATCAACCATGTCATCAAGGATGATTGCAGTTTTATTTTCAACATCTCCGATAATGGCCATGGCTTTTGCCTGATTTGGCGCGCTCCGCCTTTTATCAATAATGGCAAGGCTTGCATTCAGACGTTTGGCATATGCCCTTGCTCTTTCAACACCTCCTGCATCAGGAGATACAACAACTACACCTTCAGCGTGGCGGGTTTTTATATCTTCAATTATGATGGGTGCAGCATAAAGATTATCCACCGGGCAATTAAAAAATCCTTGAATCTGTCCTGCATGCAGATCCATTGTGATAACCCTGTGAACACCAGTGTTCTCGAGCAAATCAGCAACGAGTTTGGCGCTGATTGGAACCCTTGGAGCGACTTTTTTATCCTGGCGTGAATATCCAAAATATGGGATAACTGCTGTAATCCTGCTGGCAGAAGAGCGTTTAAAAGCATCAATCATAAGTAATAATTCAACAAGGTTGTCATTAACAGGGTGACATGTGGATTGGATTAAATAAATTTCCTGTTTCCTGACATTCTCATTAATTTCAACCTGTATTTCTCCATCACTGAAACGGTTGAGTTTCAACCTTCCCAATGGTTTTGCAAGGTATTGGGAAATCAAGTCTGCAAGGGCAGAATTTGAATTACCAGCAAAAATCGACAAGCCATTCATAGGTATCTCTCTGTTTTTAATTATTAATTAATTATTTTTAATTTTGAATTAAGAGCAATGCCTTTATTAAAAATTAAAAACCCAATCCTCAAAATTTAAACAATGGCTGGGGCGAGAGGACTCGAACCTCTGAATGCAGGGATCAAAACCCTGTGTCTTACCACTTGACGACGCCCCAATACAATTAATTGTGACCTTTAAATAACTCTCCACTGAGTAAAATAGGTTGAGTATTATTTAAAAGTCTCAAATCATTAGTCATATTTAAACGAGGAGAGAAACAGTTTTTTTTTACTTTTATTCCATTTTAATAAAAGTTTTTCATATCCTTTTTTTGCATTTTCATTTTCTGTGAAAAGTGCAAAAAGAGATGAGCCGCTTCCAGTCATAAATACTTTTCTTTCCAGCAACAATTCCATCTCTTCTTTTGTTTCCCTGATTTCAGGGTATAACCTGCATGCTGATTCTTCAAGCTCATTATGCATTATATCCCTAACATCAAAATCTACTCCCCGCAACAATACACTCAAACCAGTATTCATATTATATTTTTGGTTTCTTGTCAATCTAAAATCAATATTTTTGTATACCTTTTGCAGTTGAAGCGCGGACACCTGGATTACATAATACAAGATGATAAGGTTTTAAGACTTCTATTTTTTCAAGCTTTTCACCAGCACCTCTTGCAATGGCAGGGTTGTTAAAAATAAAAAAAGGCACATCAGCACCAAGGCTTAAACCCATTTTCATGAGTTGGGATTTTGAGTATGGATTTTTGTAATAATGATTTAAAGAAGTCAACACAGCTGCAGCATTGCTGCTGCCACCTCCAAGCCCTCCACCCGGGGGAATTTTTTTTATAATTTTTATAGAGAGGCCTTTTTTTTCTTTTTTCTCATTTTTTTTTAAATAATTTAAAAAAAGGTCAGCAGCTTTATAGGCAATATTTGATTCATCGTTTGGGACATCGGGATGATCACAGGTAATTGTTATATTTTTTTTAAAAAACTCAATATAGAGGTCATCATAGAGGTCAATCTGTGTCATTAACGAACAAAGATTGTGATACCCATCCTTTCGTCTGGAGGTAACATACAAGAAGAGGTTTATCTTTGCAAAGGATTGAATCTTATTGATCAAGTTTTTGCCTTAACAAAAGCTACTCTGAGTTCACTTAATAAAGTATTAAGCAGGTTTTTTTCATCTTCAGTTAAATTGCCACGGGTCTTCTCTTCCAACATGGCAATCATGTTTATAGTGTGTTTTGCAAGATCAAGATTGACAGATTTTTTTCCCGATGAAGGTTCTTCAACCTGGCCAAGCTGAACAAGCCCTGATGAGTATAAAGATAAAATAAAACTTGAAAAATCAATTTTTGGTAAGGACTCTTTTTTGTCGGAAGGTGGGCTATCCATTGTAAAACCGTTTCCCTTAGTCATTTTACTTCTCCTTAAATATAAAAAGTTCTACAAACTCGTGTTTGATCAAAAAGTTGCCCATATGTGAGGCGCAAAAACTTTTGTAACCGGAGTGTACTGTAGTACATGAGGCCAGTTTTAAAATTTGGCAAAAGTTTGAAGCAACAAAGCAGATGGGTGAGTTTTCGGTCAAACACTGATTATTCCAATGTCCATTTAACATTAAATTCATCTTTTGTCACGGTTGCAAGGTAATTATCAAAATAAAAATTTTCAACAAGATATTTTTTATTCAAATATTCAACGATTAAATTGTTATCATCAATAATAGTTTTGATTTTTGTCTTTGACAATCCTTTTATTCCATCACCGGTTTGTTTTAATACAGCTTCTTTGGCAGTAAATGCCCTGAAAAAAGCAATATTTTTGTCATGGTTTTTAAAAATCAACTGTTCATCAGAGCTGATAATCCTTTTAAACAATTTGTTTGAAACATCCTTGGCATTTTTTATAAATTCAATATCGATGCCAACATTTTTTTTTGATACAATTCCTGCCACAAAATCAAGTTTGTGTGTCACAGACCAGTAAATATTATTTAAAGGCTCAGGAACTCCATATTTATCCTTTTTAAACATCTCTATTTCAAGTTTTGATTTTAAAGAAGATACCTTTGCACTTTTTCTGGCAAACCTGCTTAAAGCTGAAACTTTTGCTTTCCCTTTTAAGTTCCTGATATTTTCAGGCACTCTGTTAATAACCGGATATAAAAAGATGTAAAAATTCTCCTGTTTAAATTAAAAATTAATAATTACTCAGAATTCTTCATTATTTAGTTCCCGAGCGAAACTCCGTGTTGGAGTGAAAAGTTGGCCATACGTGAGGCGCAAGGCTCGAAGAGATGCGCATGCATACAATTTTGAAACCGGAGTGTACTATAGTACATGAGGCCAGTTTTAAAATTTGGCAAAATTTTACTGCAACGAAGCAGATGGATGAGTTTCCGCTCAAACACTATTCATTTTCCAGTTGTATGATAATATCTGCTACTGTAGTACCAGAACCCTCTTCATGCACAAACAGAGGGTTAATATCAAGTTCTTTTATCATGGGATGATTATCAGCCATGGCTTTTAGAGCTACAATATGCTTTTCTATGGTTTCAATATCCGAAGGTTTTTCTCCCCGCAGTCCTCTGAAAATTGGATATCCTTTGATGGATCTGACCATTCTTCTTGCAACGTTTCTGCCCATGGGGGATAATCTGAAAGCTACATCCTTATAAACCTCAACAAAAATTCCACCCAGCCCGAACATGACAGCATGTCCGAAAACCGGATCTTTTGACAATCCCAGGATAACTTCTTTGCCTTTAGGTGCCAGTTTTTGAACAAGAACACCTTCGATATGTGCATCGGGATTATATGTCCTGGCTTTTTCCATGATTGTTTCAAAGGCATCCTCTACGCTTTTACTATCCTCAAGTCCAACAATGACACCTCCTGCATCAGTTTTATGGAGGATATCAGGAGATACAATTTTCATGACAACGGGGTATCCCATTGTTTCTGCAATTTTTCCAGCCTCTTCTCTGGAGTTAGATAAAGTCATTGGGAGAGTCTTGAACCCATAGCATCTCAGGATTTCGTTGCCGTCAAGTTCTCCAAGAACCAGTCGTTCTTCTTTTATATATTTATCAATGATTTTAGCAGCTTTTTCTTTATCATATTCCAGGTCATACTGGGGCAGTATTTTTCTGAAAAGCCACTTCATTCCCTGTCTCAGCGCTCCAAGAGATCTGGCAGCACTCTCCGGAAACTGATAAACAGGAACTTTGTGTTTCTGCAAAAGTTTGACCCCGTCAGAAACATCCACAACTCCCATGAAAGAGCAGACAATCGGTTTTCTGCTGGTTTTTGCAATATTCACAACTGCTTGAGCAGTACCTATGGCATCGGTCATGGATTGCGGTGTCAGGATAATCAAGACAGCATCCACTGCACGATCACTCAATACCGTCGCCAATGTTTTTTCATACCTATCTTTTGCAGCATCTCCAATCACATCCACAGGGTTATTAAAATTAGCTGTTGAAGGAAGATATTTTTTTAACTCTTTAATGGTTTCGTCTGAAAACTGCGCAAGTTTTAATCCTGACTGTTCACTCATATCTGTGGCAATAATCCCTGGTCCGCCTGCATTGGTTATAATGGCAATATTATCACCAGTTGGATATTTATTGGCAGCAAAAGCCTGGGCATAATCAAAGAGCTCATTAACTGATTTACAACGAAGGATTCCAGACATTGTAAAAATTGCATCATATAAAGCATCGGAACCTGCAAGGGCACCGGTATGCGATGCCGCAGCCCTGGCGCCAGCATCTGATGAACCTGACTTTATTGCAATAACATGGGTGGGATTGGTACCTGAAGTCATATCTCTGACCTCTGTGATAAATTTTTTAGCATCCCGGGACAACTCTTCCATATATATCATGACCACATCTGTATCAGGGTCATTATGATAATATCTTAACAAATCAAGCTCGTCCACATCAGCCTTGTTGCCGATTGAGATGAATTTTGAAAAACCAAATCCCTTGTCAGCAGCATAATCAAGCACGGCCGTGCAGAGAGCCCCGCTTTGGGAAATAAACGAGACATTGCCAGGCTTTGGCATTCTTGCTGAAAAGGAGGCATTTAAGGATACTTTTTCAGATGGATTAATAACCCCAAGACAATTCGGCCCCACCACCCTTACACCGGCATTGGCACACAAGGACTTGATCTTCTTTTCAATTGCAGCACCTTCACCCCCAACCTCCTTAAAACCTGCTGAGACAATTACAATACCTTTAACACCTTTTGCAATACAATCTTTAACTGCCTGTAAAGCAGCTTTTGGAGGAAGAATAATCATTGCAAGGTCAATGGGATCAGGAATATTGGATATAGTGGTATAACATTTAACACTTAATACAGATTTTGCCTTTGGGTTAACAGGATAAAGAGTTCCCTTGAATCCCCCTGCAAGAATATTTGCAAAAATATCATGCCCCACCTTTCCTTTTGTTGTTGAAGCCCCGATAACTGCTATGGTTTCAGGCGAAAATATTGCATCAAGCTTATCCATTCATCCCCCTTTTGTTTGTTCCCTGCAACATTATTTGTTCAAAAGATTGATTACCTGATGTAATCAAATTTTTTCTTAGATCTGATAAGTTCTCCATATTGTCGAATCCAGTTCAATTCCTCCAGAGTTAAAGCCCCCTGATGTATAGCTTTTAAATTAGTAACCAGCTGTTCCCTGTTTTTAGGACCGGTTAAAACCAAATGAACATGAGGGTTTGATAAAACAAATCTATAGCAGAGTTCAGGTGTAAGGGGAGGGATCTTAAATTTTTCTTTGCTACCCGGCCATGGAACCATTTCAATCCCTTTTACAGGATTTATTAACTGCTGCCACGCCAATGCCGTATAACTGACAACAGCAGGATTTCGTTTTTTTAAATGTGGGAAAATATCATCTTCCGCCCCCGGGTGTTTAGCATTGTAACGAATCATCAGCAGATCAATCTCAGAATCAAGGGCTAATTGTCCGGCACGTTTCCGGTTATGAATGCTGGTTCCAATCGCCTTAATTTTACCTTCCTGTTTTAACTTCAACAATGAATCAATAACACTTTTGCTGTAAATTGATGTTTTTCCAAGCCATCCGAGTTTGAAAACATCCAGATAATCAGTATTTAATTTGTGCAGAGCTTTTTCAACACTGAGTCGTATTTGCCAGCCAAAGAACCCCCAGCCAAGCATAGCTATCACATTCTTTTCCCTATTTTTTCTGATTACTTCCTTGATTCCTGAGGTAACTTTTTTAAAACTTGTGCCCCAGACCCAGTAATTAGCTCCCTGGTCTGCGGCCCATTCAATATCAGAAGAATTCATTCCGTAATTGCCAGCAATACCCATCCTGAATATCTGCTTCTCAATCACAGGTAACATCCTATGGGTAAAATCACTTTGATTACAATTATGTTCTGTATCCATTACAAATTAATTCCTCACCATTCCAGGTTATCGTTAAAATTTGTTAATTACCGTTACACCTGTTCCACTGAAACTATTCATATTAACAAGCTCTTTTAATGATTCTTCCAGATTTATTGTCTTTCCAATCAGTTTTTCCGGAAATAATTTTCCTGCGTGAATCATTGCCATCAATACGGAATACTTATGAGCTTGCATACCGTGACTTCCAATAATTTCAAGTTCATTAGCAATAACTTTATCCATTGGTACGGCAGAATGAGTGTGATCAGCTGTCATCAAACCAACCTGCACATGCTTGCCACGCTTTCTCAAACTGGCTACAGAGTTAAAGCAGGTAACAGGACTGCCCAGGGCATCGATAGAAACATGGGCACCACCCTGGGTAATATCAATTATATTTTTCACAACATTTTTTGTTTTTGTTGCATTGATGGTTGCAACTGCACCGATTGACCGGGCAAAATCAAGTTTTTCATCTCTAATATCAATTGCTACCACATTTGCGCCCAGTGCGTTGGCAATCATGATGGCAGATAAACCAACGCCTCCGCAGCCATGTACTGCAACCCATTGTCCGGCAGAGACTTTGCCCTGATATACTATTGCCCGAAACGAGGTCACAAAACGGCAACCAAGACTCGCGGCTGTGACATAATCAATTGTATCTGGTAATCCCACCAGATTGATATCTGCGTAATCAATTGCAACATATTCAGCAAAAGAACCCCAATGTGTGAATCCTGGCTGGAATTGATTATCACAAACCTGATGGTTTCCCGAAGCACATTGAGGACAGGTTCCACATCCACAAACAAACGGAAGTGTTACTCTGTCGCCAATCTTCCATTTAACAACATCTTTTCCAACTTCCTTAATGACTCCGGCAAGTTCGTGTCCGGGAACATGGGGTAATGTAATATCAGAGTCATGACCCATCCAGCCGTGCCAATCACTTCTACATAGCCCGGTTGCTTTTACTCGAAGAACTACACCATGTTTTGTCGGAGTTGGATCAGGAACATTTTGAATAATTAATGGTTTTGCAAATTCATTATAAATTGCTGCTCGCATGGCAAATCCTCTCAGTTATATTAAAAACTTAATATACAATTTTAAATAAAATTGACTTGGTTTTTTTTTGACAGTCACAGCCAGTACTCTGGATATCTGCGATTTTTTGGGATGTTGTTCACAATAAGAGCCACGATTAGCATTATAATAACACCAACTCCAACTGGAACAACGGCATAAAGAAAACCCAGATCGTGTATTTTGTTACTTCCTATTACAGCTATTAATGCAGTTGCACCTCCTGGGGGATGTAATGTCTTTGTAGCGTGCATAATGGCAATTGCTGTAGCAACAGCGAGTGAGGATGCAAGCCACATGTGAGATGCAAATAGTTTATAACAAATAACACCGATAATGGCTGATATGATATGGCCCCCGACAAGATTTCTTGGCTGAGCTAAAGGACTTTTTATTGCACCATATATCAAAACTGCTGATGCACCAAATGATCCAATCACCATGACAAGATCTGTTTGTGTAATCATGTTATAATGGATGCCGGATACTGCTGCCATACCAAAGAAAGCACCAACCCAGGACCAGCCTATTTCAGAGGGGCTTGCCATTGGCGGACTTTTTGTTGTTCCCTTCATTTTGTTGAAATAATTCACAAATTTATCCTTTTATCCTTGGGATAATAGTCTGTAAAGCGTCTTCCCTTGAAACAATCCCGACAAGTTTCTTGTCCTGACTGAGGATAGGCACTCGGTTTATTTTTTTATCTGCAAAAAGATTCACAATATCTGAGACAGGTGTCTCCTCATTTGCAGTTATTACAGGAGAAGTCATAATATCTTCAGCGTTCTGATTGCGGATGGGCATGGCAACGCAGCCTTTATCTTCCAGACATAGAGCTATTATGTTCATAAATGATTTAATCTCTTTTTTCCCCATACGGGATAGAAAGTCATTTTCGGAAATGATGCCGACAACTTGTTCACCATCATCAATTACAGGAATTCCTGATACACTGTTCTTTGCCATAACTTCAGCTATCTCTCTGGATGAGGTCTGTTTATATACACAGACAACTTTTTTTGTCATAATGTCCCTTGCCTTAACAGATAGCATGAGACGTTTTAATGCATGGCTGCAGGCAATATGATAGAGCTCTTTGAAATCACCAAATGATATATCTAAGTATCCATCAATTTCCTTCATTGCTGTTAAAATGTCGTCATCAGAAATATCTATTAGATATTTGTCCTTCTCTTTTCCAATTCCGATTCTGTTTTTCATTTTTTATACCTCTGAATTATTTTTGATGTCTTACAATATATTCGCCAGTTTTTCTCAGTAACGTCTGATAATGAAATGTTATACAGAAACTAACTAATTTCATAATTAACAATATAAAATAGAATAAAACAATTTTTCACTCTATTCTATAGATCAGAAAAATTATAGTACTACAAATTGTGGTTCAACTACAAATAATTTCCTAAAAAAATTCAATTATACGACCGAAAGCAAAATCATAATATTGAAATCTCCCATGAAGTCATACTGGAGAAATTATCCATCATTAATTATAATGGGTAAACCCTCGGCTCTGCCGGGGGACTCCCAAAGTTTGACTTTTACGGGAATATATTAAAACCTCATATTCAGTGAACCGTTCAAGGCTCAGTAGAAAGTGAGGTTTTAATGAAAACAATAAATAGTTTAAGTCACTCCAAGTGGGAGTGTATGTTTCATGTAACATGGATACCGAAATATCGAAAGAAGAAAATATATGGCAAACTTCGACAATATCTTGGTAAAACGTTGAGAGAACTGGCAAAACAAAAAGAATGTGAAGTGTTGGAAGGACATCTGATGTCGGATCATGTTCATATGTTGATATCAATTCCACCGAAATATGCTGTCGCTCAAGTTGTAGGTTTTATAAAAGGGAAAAGTGCAATTGCTGTTGCCAGGAATTTTGGAGGACGTACCAAGAATTTCACAGGGCAGCATTTTTGGGCAAGAGGCTATCATGTATCAACAGTAGGAAGGGATGAAAATGCAATACGGCGATACATCAGGAAACACGAGGAAGTGGATAAGAGGCATGATCAACAAATGAATTTATTTGAATAATAGCGGACAATAACCGCTTTGAGCGGTTCACATCAAGCCACCACCTCTGGTGGTGGTATATGACTCATTTAATTGCACCTTTCTTTTTTAAAAAAACAGCATAGACAAGTAAATTTAAAATCAATACCCCTAATCCGAGAAGAACCTGAACTTGCCGAGTCAGCCCATCAGGGTAAATTACTTTTAATAAATAATGTTGGATAAACCCTTGATTATAACCGCTTTGCCCAGCCAGGACTCTGAAATGGTTTTCCATAGGTGTCAGGGGACAGATCCATCCGAAAAATTCAATCAGTACCGCCCAGGAAAGCGCAGGAATGTGCAGCAATGGCATCCATTTCTTGTAAAACACGAGCAAACCGCCGAACACCACAAATAGAATAAATGCAAAATGCACCATCAATATGCTGTTTGCCAAAATAAGATGTATCACAACAATGATCTTCCTTTAATAATTCGACACAATATTATTCATATATATACAAAACAATATAAAATTTATAATTACTCATTTTGAATTATTTGAAAAGAAAAACCATTACAGATCTTTCTTTCATATTAAATATTTAATATTGAAATTGAAGAGGGAACTTTTGGCTATAACCTTCTGTATATGTAACCAGGAATCTAATCCTCAACAATTTTGAAGAT
>CAXMTQ010000039.1:3808-13724 GCA_964196205.1 uncultured Desulfobacula sp. | reverse complement strand
TTTATTTCACATGAATTTTTAACTCAAGGATTTTATGGATGTTTAAGTAATGAAGAAAAGAATTTGTATATGTTTCTGGTGCTGGCATCAGATAAAAATGGTTTATCATATTACAGTAATAAAAGAATTTATGCTTATGCAGGATTAAATATAGAGATATATAATCAGGCAAGGGACAGTTTAATTGAAAAAAACCTGATTGAATATAATGGTAGAATCTTCCAGGTGCTTGAGCTGCCTGTTAAAGGCCGGACAATCATATTTTTTTTATAGAATTATTCTTTATAATTATTTAATTTCATTGTATGATCCCATAAATTTAAAAGGAATTATTTAATGAAATTTATTTTCCGGGAAGAATATGGTTTCACATTCATTGAAATAATTGCTGTGATTTTGTTGATCGGCATTATCTCTGTGATAGTCGTAAGCAGAAATCAGGACATTGGTGCAGAGGCTCTTGGCCAACGTGAAGTAATCAAGAATCATATCCGGTATGCCCAGCTAATGGCAATGAAATCCAATACAGCCTGCGGCGTTCAATTTGCCGGATCCTCGTACGCTGTTTTCAGAAACAATTCAACAGCAGACAAGATAATTCTTCCCAACAAGGAAAATACAGACCTTTCTATTTCTGCAGACTTGGGATCTGCAAACGAAACCATTTATTTTGATCTATGGGGAATCCCTTATTCAGATGCTGTGCTTGCAACACCGAGGCCTTCAGGGCTAATTGGCAGCCTGGGAATCACAATGACGGCAGACACAGGATATGTGCAATGAAGATTATGCCTTTTCTTCTCCGGAATAATAAGGGGTTCAGCCTTATAGAGATTATTGTCATCATTATTGTCGCATCTGTTGCCTTTACCATGATATTTAAATATTTTGGCTCCTTTATAACAGACAGTTCCGCACCGATTCACCGATTAAACAACGCAATGGAACTTAAGCAGACAGCTGAACTCATTATGGAAAATTATCATCAGGATACATCAGCAGACCTGAATTTCCTCAAGAACAATTTAAGCACAAATCCTTACATTTACGGGCAGAATTTCACAGTAGAATACAATCAATTTGTCAAATTTGTTAACCAGAATGATACAGCTATTACAGCAGGTGATCCCGAGGATCTGCTTAAAATAAAAATCAGGCATAACAAGACCAATGAAGCCTTAACCCTTTTATTAGTCCGACAATGAGCAAGCAGCGTATGAAAATGAGACAAAACCAGTATGGATTTACCCTGATCGAAGTGATTGCATCTCTTGTAATAATCGGAATTCTGGCAACCATGACAAGTGTCGGCATCAGCAATATTTTTAAAGGTTACCTTTTTACAAAGGATAATGCAAAGACAGCCCTTAGAGCCCAGGTTGTTTTAACCCGTTTGATGAAAGAACTAAGCTCTGTTGAAGGGGTTGCAGGCGGATCAAAAACATCCCTCACTTATTCTTTTATTAAAGATGGTGTTTCTGTACCCAACCGCATCCTTTCCTGGTCCGGCACTGCCAATGATCCTTTGATGCTGGGGGGAAATATTTTAACTCAAGATGTCAGTGATTTTGAATTGAGCTATCACAGCTCATATAATGATGCAGGAGATAATACCTGGGACGGAACTGAAAAAATGATCGGTATTACCCTTAGATTAAACGGAGCTATGGGGGTGATTTCACCCTTTTCCATCCGTATTGTTCCCAGAAATTTATAAAAGCGGAGGCTTGGGAAAAATAAATGATAATAAAAAAAATAAAAGATATTAATCATACTTTGTTCCGGCAGGGACACCAGGACGGAGCGGCCTTGATTTTTTTTATTTCCATTATTCTTACCATGTCGGTCTTGACCGGATACATGCTTGATCTTACCACAACTTCAACCCTTGGAGAGTTGTCCTATAATCATCTGGAACGGGCATATTCCATGGCCGAGGCGGGCGGGAATTATGCTAATAATCTTGTGAAATTCGATATTGAGACCGATGGCACATATGATGATACTTATTCAATCCATAATAAGACCTTTACTTTAGACGATTCCGTTGGAACCCAGGAAGGGCAATTCAAAATTATGGTTGATGACACTAATTCCGGCTATACACTGGTCCATTCCATTGGAACCATCTCTTCCGGTATATCGTCTAATGTTGAAGTAAAAATAACATATTCAATGAATAAGACCTCTTTTGAAATTTTTGATCAAGTACTTTTTGCCGGAAATGCTATCAACCTAAAAAAAAATGTCACCATAGTGGGTGACCTTGCAACCAATGATTCAAGTGTTTCTAAAGACCCCAGTGTGACCATTACAGGAGATGAGAAAATTAATGCAGGAATAACTCTCACACCCATTATTTTTGCATGCGGCACCTGTGTGACCGACAAGAATATTAACAGCAGTGAAACATGGTTTGACGGAACCTATGAATATTTAAATGTAACAATACAAAGCAATGAGATTTTAACCATTTCCGGTGATGTAATTCTCTATGTAAAAGAGGACTTTTTTGCAGAAATTGGTTCAACAATTAAACTGCTTTCAAATTCATCATTAACTATTTATGTTGATAATTCACTTACATTAAAAAAAGATTTTTCAGTTGAATTTGATCCTCAGACGGACAGGGCCAAAGATTTTGTTATTTACGGCACCTCAAATGCAGATACCATTTCCCTGGAAAAAGAAATAACCTTTATCGGGGCTATTTATGCACCCACTGCTGATATTTATATTAAAAAAGCACAAATAATAGGCGGGGCAATTGTAGGGAATACAATTACCGTTGATCCAGGAGCCGCCATTGTCTATGATCACGGGGTTAAAAATATTGTTACACCGGTTGGCGGCACTATGGTTTTAAGTTTTCCTAAACAATATTTCTCTTCTTAAATAAAACAGCCTGCCTTTGCATGCATTGTAAAAATCTTCAAGGAATAGACCATGAGCCGGTAGGCACTGGTGCTGTCATTGTAACTCCACCAACGATAGTTACGGTAATTACTCCTGCATTTGTTAGCATTGCAGTAAAATCTCCTCCCATTTTAACTTCACCGGCTCCTCCTGCAGGTAATATGTCAGTATCAGCGATAAAGTTACAAAGAGTTGTGATATCTGCAGGAGGTGTTCCATTTTCAAGTAAATATTTGCCATAGGTAATAGAGAGTCTTGACTTGACTTCAGCAATCGCAGCATCGCCAGCTTTGATCCTTGCCTGATCCTGCAGGTCTATGTATTTGGGAACAGCAACAGCTGCGAGAATTCCCAATATAACCAGAACCGCAATAATTTCAATGAGTGTGAAACCTCTTTGATTTCCCAATATTAAATTTTCCTTTTTTTTCAAAATAATTGCTCCAAAATAGTTTGTTTGAAAAAATATAATAATTACATATAGTATTT
Organism: uncultured Desulfobacula sp.; assembly: GCA_964196205.1. Taxonomy (GTDB): domain Bacteria; phylum Desulfobacterota; class Desulfobacteria; order Desulfobacterales; family Desulfobacteraceae; genus Desulfobacula. Next base: position 10,319 of record CAXMTQ010000039.1, on the reverse strand, counting down.
TACTGTATTTGTTAAGTTTATTGTACCATTTTTGTTAAATCCCACATGGGTAAGAAAATTGCAAAGGCAAAAAAACCTACAACCGCTGCCAAACCGATAATAAGTGCAGGGCCCAGTGCTTCTGAAAAAGTTTTTGTGGCATATTCGACCTCTACATCATAATGTTTGGAAATCTCTGCCAGAGTGTCATCAAGTGTGCCGGATTGCTCACCGATTGCAATCATATTCACAACCATTGCCGGAAAATACCGGGCTTTTACAAGAGGTGCAGCAATCCCCCTGCCTTCCACCAGAAGTTCATTCACTTTGTCAAATTCTTTTGCAATAGCTTTATTATTCAGGGTATCTGCAAGAATTTTTAATGATTCAAGTACAGAAATACCACTTAACTGAAGAATTGAAAAAATACTGGCAAACCGTGACATAGTTGCTTTTATAAGGAGTTTGCCAACAAAGGGAATCTCCATTAAAAGGGAATCTCTGGTATATTTGCCTTTTTCTGTTTGAATGAACCGAAATAATACTATTGAAGCTGCAATTGCAACTCCCAGGATATAATACCAGTAATGATTAAGAGAAAGATATAAGAACATGCAGATTTTTGTTGGTAAAGGCAGTTCTATACCAGCCTCTTGAAAAATCGTGACAAATTTCGGAACGACAAAAGTTAAAAGTACAAAAAAAGCAATAGTTAAAAAAAGGATAACAATAAGAGGGTATCTTATGGCGAATTTAATATCAGATTTAATCTTGTCCTCATGTTCCAGAATAAAGACAAGTCTCTCCAGAATACCGGGCAGTGCCCCGGACAACTCACCTGCTTTGATTAAGGTGCAGTAGAGATTTGAGAAAACAGTATTATGCCTGGAAAATGCGTTAAAAAGAGAAGACCCTTCACGTAAATCTTTTATTATTTCAATACAGACAGTACTAAGTTTCTGGTTTTCGGTTTGTTCCTCTAAAATTTGAAAAATCTGTATAATGGATATCCCGGAATTGAGCAGGGTCTTAAACTGCATTGTAAAAAGAATTATATCCCTGGAATTGACAGGGAAAATCAACTTATCAAACGAACTGGTTTTCCAGGATTTGCCGGGGGATACGGTTTTCTTTTTTAAGGATTCAGGAATCTGTCCTTTTTGTGCAATCATTTCCATGGCATGTTGTTCTGACTTTGCCGTTATTTCACCTGTCACCTCATTTCCCAGGTCGTCAAGTGCTTTGTAGGTAAAAAGGATCATATTATTTAACCATAATAGCTGAGATAGCTTCTTTCACACTTGTATCCCCATCCATAATTTTTTGAACCGCATCCATTTTAAGAGTGGTTAATTGCCCGCCGGTAGTTGTAAGCTTTGTAATTTCATTTGCTGATACACCGTTAAGAATCATTTCTCTTACCGAATCATCTACGTAGAGTATCTCAAAAAATCCAATTCTACCTTTATAACCGGTATCCAGGCATTGGTTACAGCCTTTTCCCCTGATAAATTCTATGGAATTTCCCTTTTCAAAACCCCAGAATTTAAGTTCATCATCAGTGGGTTGATAAGGTTCCCTGCAATAGAGGCAGACTCTCCTGACGAGCCGCTGGGCTATGGCTACCAGCAGAACCGAAGATACAAGAAAAGGTTCGATTCCCATATCGATTAACCTTGTTATGGCTCCTGCTGCATCATTGGTATGGACAGTGCTGAAAACCATATGTCCTGTCAAAGCAGCCTGAGCCGCCACCTTTGCTGTTTCAGAATCCCTGATTTCTCCAACCATAATAATATCAGGGTCCTGCCTCAGAATGGAACGAAGCCCGCCTGGAAACGTCATGCCGACCTTATGATTCAATTGTACCTGGCGGATACGTTCCATTCGGTATTCAATGGGATCTTCAAGTGTAATAATATTTGTATCAGGTTTGTTTATTTCCTTTAACATGGCAAAAAGGGTTGTGCTTTTACCGCTTCCTGTTGGACCTGTACATAAAACCATGCCATAGGGCATGGAAATCATTCTTTTTAATGAGGTGATATCATTTTTTGAAAAACCTAATTTTTCTAAAGAATGGATGCCTGAACTGGTATCTAAAAGTCTTAAAACTACATTTTCACCATAAACCGTCGGAATCGTGGATACCCTGATATTGATCTCCCTGTGTCCCATAACAATTGTGAATCGTCCGTCCTGGGGTATCCTGGAAATAGAAATATCAAGATTTGCCAGAATTTTAATCCTTGAAACCAGGGGTAAAAACATTCGCTTTGGTGGTGCTGGGATATGGTGCAGTTTACCATCAACCCGAAATCGAATTTCAACATATTCTTTTTCCGGACTGATATGGACATCTGTTGCTCCTTCGCGAACAGACTGGGATAAAATGGAATTTACCAGCTTTATGACGGGACCTTCTTCTGCCATATCATGGAGTGTTGATTCTATGGTTTCACTCTGGTAGGAATCTTCTTCCTCATCTACATCCATTTTTTGTATTTCCTGAACCTGCTGCATAACACCATCTTTGCCGGTATAAGCTCCAAAGATGCTTGAAAGAAGATAATTAAAATTTTGCTCGGTACAAATTACAGGCAGTACTTCCATTTCAGTTAGGATTTCAATATAATCAATGGCGAGAATGTCAAGAGGATCAACCATTGCGACAGTCAGTACCATGTCTTCCCTTACAACAGGGATGGCTTGAAACTTGTTTACCGAATCAACATCCATCAATTTTGCAATATCTTCTGAAATTGAATGCTCTGTTGGATCAAACTTTTTTATGTGGGTTTGCCGGGAAACAGTATCTACAATTAAATTCTCAGTGACAATGCCTTTGTTAATTAAGAACTGACCGAGTTTAAGGCCGGCTTTTTTGGCATTTGATAATGCTTTTTCAAGCTCAGTAGCATGAATTAAGCCAGCATCAATAAGCATTTCTCCTAATCGTTTACGTACAACCAAAATTTACCTCTTCTGCCTATGTTCATTGTTTTTTATTATAGAGATCTTCTTTACAGCTGTAAAAATTCCCAGACTGATAAAATACGAACATTCATATTTTGCTATTAAAATCATTTTATTCCCCTTTTAAAAACAGCTTGATTTGCCTGTTATCAATATCTAAAACAACAGAATCGGGGTTAATTTTGATAATTCTATACCCTGTGTCGGTGGTGTGCTCACCTGTTGTGTATTCTATCCCATTTATCACCACAAGAATTTTTTTATCAAATTGTATAAATCCTGAATAGGAAAGACCCGTATTATTATCAATGATTACAGATTCTGCTGTTTTTTTATTGATTTTTTGTACTGGATTTTCAAGGTTTATAAAAGGATCCTTTTCCCATTCAGATTCAATCATTGAAATCAAGTAGTCAACTCTTTTATTATTTTCGATCTTTATTCTAAGGGGTGTTAACCTGTCATTTATTTGTACTAATTTTTTAAAATTTATATTTAATATTTCAGACTGTCCTGTTTTATTCTTATCTTTTCCAGGTGAAGACAGAAGAAAAAAGTCCATCAGTCCATAAAGGGCTGCAAACAATGCAAGAAAAATTATTATCTTTTCACGTTTACTCATGCTTAGTTTCAAGATCAATTTTTATATTTAAGCTAAAATTATGCAAACCATTATTTCCAGCATGGAAACTGATGTTTTCCATTGTCCTATAAAAAGGTAGTGAAATTATTGAAATAATGAAATTCCTAAAATCCCTGAGCTGTCCCTGCATCTTAAGCCGAATTGATACAGAGCCAGACTGCCCGTCTAAAGACCTGGCATCAAGCTTATTGTCAATAAGGTGCAACTTGTGTTTTATGGCAAGAGATTGAAATTTTTTAAAAAGCTCGGGCAGATGTGTACGATCTAATTTTTTCCTGTTGGGAAACGGCAGTTGGGGCTCAAATTTAATCTCACTATATTTTTTTGCTTTTGCAAAAATCGGAATAATTTTTTCTGATACAATAAGGTCTTCATTAATTGTTTTTATATCATCTCTTGTTTTTGTAATTGACTGGTATCCAGGAATAATTGAAAAGATCAAATAGAGACCAACGGTAATTGTTGTAACAAAGACAAATATAATTACAGGATACGGTATCTTTTTATTTATATTTTTCAGATCAATTTCAACCATTAAAAAACATCCATAACTAATTTAAAATTTAAAGCAGTTTTATTTTTAAGGATACTTTTTTGCAGCAAATTTATATTTCCTAAAAACCTGGATTCCTCTAATTTTAAAATATAGTGAGTTAAATCAGATTCGAGATTGTTGCCTTTTGACAAAACCAAACCTGATATTATAACATTTGCAAGCAAGACTTTGGATTTGTTTTTATTATTATTCCTGTTTTTATTTGGGTTTTTATTTGGGATGTCAAAATCTGATTCAAAGGAAGCAAAATAGATATTTTCCGGTGTTAAACTAAAAATTTCATTTATCACTGCAAGAGGCAGATAAGCAGAAACGTACTGGTTCATTGAATTTATTCTGACTTTTGCATCAGAAATCAGCTTAAGGGTTGCCTCCGGGGTTGCATCTGAATACAAGGTGTTTTTTTGCTGGATCAAGTCGTTTAATTTCGTTGTTTCTTTGAGGTTGGATGTCTGGCGCCAGTTGGATATTATTGCGCATGTTAGAATAAGGACAACACAGGCTATCGCAGTCACAAGGCATAGTTTTTTTTCTTTTTTAATTTTTAATTTATCAAGATAGGTGTGGATAAAATTGGGGGTATATTGATCGGAAGACAGAGCAATGCCAAATGCCAAAACAACCTTGTTCCGTTCAGACTCGTTTTGCGGAAGCCCGACTTCAATTGTTCCCGACAAATTATCAAATACCGGTTCAAATTTTTCTACTTTCACGGGAATGGTTTGTGCTGCCAGATCCATGAAAGCTTTGCTGTTACAGGTATCCCCAAAGATCAAATATTTTTTTATTTGTTTGTTATCAGTAAAGTTTTGTGAAAAATAATCAGCAGTTCGCATGATTTTATCAATAAGACGTGTGTATGCCTGTTTGATTTGAAAAAAAGCATCCTCGTGAAAATTTTTTATCGATGAAAAATACTGGTCAACATCCTGGTTAGATGAATTCGCAGCATCTTCAACTAGATTATATAGATCTGATCTGATTTTTCTTGCCAGCAATATATCGGAGTTTGAAAAACAGAACATTTCTGAATTTTCTTTGGATAAATTTATAACCGTAAAGGGAGAATCATTGATCTGGAGATGATTGGTATGGATATAATTTTGGATTGCAAACGGAGTTGAAGTAATCCCTTTAAGATTGCAGCCTGTTCTTGAAAAGATGGTTTTCAGTTTGTCCACGGCATCTTTGTTGGCAATAAGCGCAAAAATTTTTTTCTTTTTATGGCCTTCAGATTTAATATTCCCCATAACCCTGAAATCAAATATTTCCTGCCTGGGATCAAAATCAATTTCCTTTTTCAGGCTCCATAACGCAGCATTAGGAATTTTTACCTGGGAAAGATCCGGTATCAGACAATTTCTGAATTTCACATGCATGGAATCTATGGTACACCAGATTGGAATTCCTTTTATTCCTTCTGTAAATTCATTTAGATTTAAACTGATAAATGAAGCAAAACCATCATCATTGATAGTGAGATTTTCAGGGGTTTTTATTGTTGCCCATTTAATTAAAAATTTGCGTTTGTTAATCCCTTTTTCCACTGTCAGAACAAAACAAATATCTTTTTCAGATAGAAAAAGGCCGATATTTAATGTTTTTTTCTTGATGGATTTTAGATTGAGTAATTGACTGATTTTTTGAGAATTTGTTGAAACAGTAATTTTGGGACTTTTATGCTCAGTTCCCCGTATTGCATCAAGCAATTTTTCAGTTGAGTTCTCTCTGGCAGAATTTTCCAAATTCTCTCCATGATTCAAATTAAAAACTTACGATATACTGAACATTGTTAACAGGTTTAGCTTTTTCATTACCAGGTGTCAACCTTAAAAAACGGTAAAATTCAACCTGAAACTGCTCTTGACAACACTTAAAATAAAATTCTATTGTGATTGTTGAATTAAAAGGAATTTTGATTCCATATATTTGAAACGGAAGCAAAAATGGACAAAACACAGAAGAACAAAGACTTTTCATACTCCTATTTTATCAGTACCTTTTTTTTCGGATTATTTTTTATTACGCTTGATTCCACTTTGATTTTTTTACAAGATTCCGTGTCATTCTCTTTTTTCTCCTTTTTAGGACCACACCAGGATAAAATTTTAAGAGGTATTGTCTGCATTTGCATGTTTATAATATTTGGATCACATGTTCGTTTCACCATGAGAAAGCAAAGGAAAATAGAACAGGCCAAAAAAGCAGCTGAAATGGCAAATAAAACAAAGAGTGAATTCCTTGCAAATATGAGTCATGAAATCCGGACACCTATGAATGGTATTATTGGTATGACGGACCTCCTACTTGATACAAACCTGGATGGAGAACAAAAAGAGTTCGCAACCATTGTGCAG
>CAXMTQ010000039.1:0-3798 GCA_964196205.1 uncultured Desulfobacula sp. | reverse complement strand
AATGCCATTATGGGCATGACACACCTTGCACTGGAAACAGAATTGACACACAAGCAGACTGATTATCTCACCAAAGTGCATAACTCTGCTAATTCGCTATTGGGCATTATAAATGATATCCTGGATTTTTCAAAAATAGAAGCCGGGAAACTTGAACTTGAAAAAAGATCATTTAACCTGGAAAATGAAATAAACCGGTCAATCATGATTTTTGTTCCAATGACAAATGAAAAAAAACTTGAATTGATAGTACGATATGACCCCAAAGCTCCCCGTTTCGTTATAGGTGATTCAATAAGATTACGTCAGATACTTAACAACCTTGTCAGCAATGCATTAAAATTTACTGAAAAAGGGCATATCTGCGTCAATAATGACTGCATAAGCAGCAATGACAAAGAGGCAACTTTTGAAATCAGTGTGGAAGATACAGGTATCGGCATTACAAAAGAACAGCAGGCCATTATTTTTGATGATTTTACACAGGCTGATACCACTACGACAAGGAAATTCGGCGGAACCGGCCTGGGGCTTTCCATCTGTAAGCAGCTTGTGCAAATCATGGACGGTAAAATAGAGTTAAGCAGCACCCCGGGCAAAGGAACAATTTTCAAATTCAGATTAACCTTGCCCATAAATAGAAATAGTGGGCTGGAAAAAGTTGATTATTCAGCATTATTAAAAGAACATATCATTGTTGTTGATGACAATAATATTAATCGTAAAATTTTTCATGAATATCTCAATACATGGCAAATAAGGCATGATATTTTCATGTCAACCCCAAATGCCTGTGACGCAATGGAAAATGCTTTTCAGGCCAATGATCCTTATACTCTTCTTATTACAGATCATATTATGCCGGGTATGGATGGAGTAACATTAGGAAAAAAAATAAAATCAACTGAGCATCTTAAAGATATAACAATGGTAATGATTTCATCATCAGGAGATCGCAGCAGTATAGAAAAATTTGAAGAGCTCGGGTTTTCAGGCTACCTGACAAAACCCTTGAACATGAGCGATCTTTTCGATCTTTTACAAACGGTTATTGCAAAAAGAAAAGACCTGGCCCCTGGAAACAAAAACGCCATATCCCAATTAAACCCGGATGAACATGACATTAATGAAATCGAGGATGCAAAAGACAGGAATATCCTTCTTGTCGAGGACAACAAGATTAACCAGAAAGCCAGTATTTCAATTTTAAAAACACTCGGTTTTACCAATATTATGCTTGCGGAAAATGGTCAGTCTGCCCTGGAAATGATTCAGGAAAATTCATATGATATGGTGTTGATGGATATTCAAATGCCGGTAATGGATGGCTATGAAACAACACAAAAAGTGCGTAAAATGGAAATTAAAAAAAATAGAAGCAGAGTAACAATTATTGCACAAACTGCCAATGCCATGAAAGGGGATAAGGATAAGTGCCTTGATGCGGGCATGGATGATTATATCAGCAAACCAATTGATAAAAACGAGCTTATTGAGGTACTGTGCCGCTGGATGGGAACTGAAAAAACGGATAAAATTGCTGAAAATTCTAATTTTGAAACAGAAAGCAACAACGCATCAAATGATTCTTTCCCAGTCTTTGACTATAAAACAGCCCTGTCCAGATATTCAGATGATCACGAAATTTTAAGGGAAATTGTCTTTGGTTTTCTGGAAGAATGTCCTGAAGAATTTGAATCAATAAAAACAGCTTTAAATGACCAGGATACTTCTTTAATTGCCAGGGCTGCCCATTCAGTCAAAGGCAGTGCTTCATATGTTAGTGCAGAGCGGATCAGACAAATTGCATATACAATAGAAACAACAGCAAAATCAGGGGATTTGTCTAATGCCCCCAAATTAGTTAATTCCTTATTGGAAGAATTTTTATCCTTTAAAAAAACTATTGAAACATTTCAATGGGAGGATTTGAAGGAATAATCAATCACTTAAATCAATTTAAAAGAGAGAAACTAATATGAAAATTTTAGTAGTCGATGATAAAATTACCAGCAGGAAAACCCTGGAAATTTACGCTAAAAAACTGGGCCATGAAGTAATAACAGCAACTGACGGGCAGGAAGCATGGGATATCTGGGAAAGTGAAAGACCGCGTCTTGTCGTTACAGACTGGGTCATGCCAAATATGAATGGTCTTGAACTATGTTCGGCCATAAGAGAACATGAAGACGAAGATTATACTTATATTGTCATGGTTACAGCCCAGGATGAAATTGAACAGATTGTTCTGGGTATGAAAGCTGGTGCAGACGATTATCTTACCAAACCGGTCAACAAGGAAGAATTTTATTTCAGGCTCAAGGCCGGAGAACGCGTTTTAAATCTTCAGGATAAGGATATAGTTATTTTTTCCCTGGCAAAACTTGCAGAATCAAGGGATCCTGAAACAGGTGCTCATTTAGAAAGAATCAGACATTTTTCCAAAGCCCTGGCTGAAACCCTTTTAAACAGCCCAAATGCCTCTGTAGAGATCAATAGACGCTATATTGATAATATTTTTTTGACCAGCCCACTTCACGATATTGGCAAAGTTGGAATTCCGGATCGTGTTTTACTCAAGCCCGGACGATTGACCGATGAAGAATTCGATCTCATGAAAAATCATACTTTAATCGGATACTCAACTCTTAATGACGCATTGCAGAAATCTCCAAAAGCTGAATATTTACGGATGAGTGCCGAGATTGCTCTGTCACATCATGAAAAATATAATGGATCCGGATATCCCAACGGACTAAAAGGTGATGATATCCCTTTTTCAGCAAGGATAGTTGCAGTAGCAGATGTTTATGATGCACTTACATCTGTACGGGTGTATAAAAAGGCAATGTCACATGATATAGCATATAATATTATTCAGGAAGAAAGCGGAATGCATTTTGATCCTTTGATCGTGAGAGCTTTTGACCAATGCCTCGAGCAATTTATTGCGATCAAGAAAAGATTTTGTGAAAATTAATTATCCTTGATTCTATAGAAACACAAAGAAACAATCTGTTAGAACTGGTCAACAAATTTAGTCAGTTTCACCTCATTTGTGTTACTGATTTTTTTAATCATAACTCCAATCCCGTGAGGGTTCACTCTCATTACTTCTGCAACAAAACCGAATTCTTCACCAGCCGGATTTATGAGTTTTATAGCGAGTTCCTCTCCCTTAGCAATCTTTTTTTCTGTTCGAACAAAAGCACCTGCTGTCGATATGTTTTCTGTTTCAGCATAGATTCTTTCTTTGCCGGAATTTAAGTCGGCATCCAGAACTATATCTTTTCGCTGAGCCAAACGCTCTTCAATCAAGATCTTGGTATCTTTTGTTTTTTCTTTAGCTTTTTCGAGAATTGCTAAAATTTTGATGTCTGTCTTTTCATCAGTTTCAAGAATCTGCCGGATTAATGATATTTTATCTATCATAATATTCTCTCCTTATTTTTGCAGGCACAAAATTGTGGCTTCATCCTAGTATAAAATAATTTAAAATTACTGCTACTATATCTTTTCGAAGATCTGTCAGGGTTGTGTCATTTGCCTCAAGCCTGTCACATATCAAGGAAAATTGCAGCCTTTTTTTGCAGTATCTTAAGGAGAAATAAATGCTTTTTTGCCTTTTGTCAAGATGAAGATATTTTTGACAGTACTACTATTGCCAATGCGATTGCTGGCCGGCGTGTTTGCAACTCTAGATTCTTGTTCTATGGGGAAAAACTCTAGGAAGAGGAAGTAACCAAAGATAATTAAAAGTCAAAAGACGATTGTGTGAGTTCAAAACCTACAACTGCT
>CAXMTQ010000038.1:0-13737 GCA_964196205.1 uncultured Desulfobacula sp. | reverse complement strand
CTATAAGTTCGCTCAAATTGAGTTCCTGTAATCATATTTTTCAATTTACATTTATAAAGGGATTGCCCTTTCCCTGGTTTTTTAAATTCAAAATCAACAATAATATAGGGTTCTGAATCTATTTCAAATTTTAAACCCTTTCTTAAATCGTTAGCAAGATACATGCAATACTCCCCAAGTTAATTTTTCAATAATTAAAAATCTTCATGAGTTGTGATTTAACCATATTAATTCTAAATTGGCAACCTTCAGATAAATTCAAAACTCAAACATAACTTTTTAAATCAAAAATATTACCTGTAAAAATTTTGATTTGAATATTTTTCACATTGACTATCATTCCATGGTACAAGAGGAAACAATTCTATTACATTAATTACCTGATTTTATGTAATTAATGTAATAGAATCAGGTAATTAATGTAATAGTTCTGTTAAAGAAAATAATTGCAATAAAAAATAATTATTTGCCAAACCCCCTGATTTAATAATCTTTATAACGCAATTACTAAGCAGGCATGTTTCTTGCTTCTATTAACATTATGTTACTTTGAATCTATGGATGAGAGGAACAACAGGGTATGGACAACTGGAAAAAAGATAAGGGAATCAAACTTTTGATCAACCGATTCACAAATCAATTCGAGGTTGAAGAAAACATAAATTATTATTTGTTTAAAGATTTTGTAAGAGCAAGAAGGAAATATCTCAAATATATGCTTGAAGGAGCTTATGGAACAAATAAAGTTGCATTATATAAATAATGATAAAATTAAATAAACTAACCCCCTGTTAGCCTTTTTTTGGAAACTTAAGTAGATTTTAGTTCAAACCTTGAAAGATATCTCTTCAAAATCTGTCAAAATATTTTTGCTTTATTATTTAATTAGGATGCTAAACAATGATTTTTGACGTTTGATTTTACCGGGATATTCAAAGAACAGTCACCCGGGCAGCTTGCAAAACCCCGTAAAAACAACTTGATTTTTTTTCCATATTATAGGAAATTAGAAAATTCGGAAAAATTATTAATACAGGAAGACATTTATGATAATTGTTATTGATTTTGGCTCACAATTCAACCAGCTTATTGCAAGACGAGTCAGGGAAAACAGTGTATATTGTCAGATAGAGCCAGCCAGCATTTCAATAGACAAACTAAAGGATCTTAACCCAAAAGGAATCATCCTCTCCGGCGGTCCTTCAAGTATATATGAAGAAGGCAGCCCCAATATTGATACCGCTATTTTTGATCTTGGTATTCCAATATTAGGAATCTGTTATGGTATGCATTATATGGTGCATGCTCTTGGTGGAAAAATTAAAGCAGCAAGTAAACGTGAATACGGGTTTGCAAACCTTGATATTAAAGAAGATAAGGCACTGTTTAAAAATATGGACACTGGTTTTCAATGCTGGATGAGTCATGGAGATTCTGCCAGTGAACTGCCTGATAATTTTGTCATTACAGCTTCCACGGAAAATACTGCCATTGCAGCCATTGCAAATTATGAGAAAAATTTTTATGGTCTTCAGCTTCATCCAGAAGTGGAACACTCTGTAAACGGATCATTAATGATTTCCAAGTTTTTACTGGATATCTGTAATTGCAAAAAGAACTGGACCATGAAATCATTTTGCGATGGTGCTATAGCTCAGATAAAAGATGCAGTTAAAGATAAAAAAGTAATCATGGGACTATCTGGAGGTGTGGACTCTTCAGTTGCTGCAACTCTGATTCATAAAGCCATTGGAAAAAATTTATTCTGTATTTTTGTTGACAACGGACTTTTAAGAAAAAATGAGAAACAAATCCTTGAAAAAAGCCTAATTGCCAATCTTGATTTAAATATAAAATTTATTAATGAGCAAGATACTTTTTTAAACGCATTAAAAGATGTCACAGACCCTGAAAAAAAGCGCAAAATCATAGGAAATCTCTTTATCAAGGTGTTTGAAGCCCAGGCAAATAAAATTCCGGGTGCTCAATTTCTTGGTCAAGGGACATTGTACCCTGATATTATTGAATCCAAATCAGCTTTTGGCGGCCCTACTTCCATTATCAAATCCCATCATAATGTGGGAGGACTGCCCGAAAAAATGAAACTCAAACTTATTGAACCTTTACAACTCCTTTTTAAAGATGAGGTAAGAAAACTCGGGCTTGAACTTGGTATTAATGAAGATCTTATCTGGCGCCAACCCTTTCCAGGACCTGGGCTTGCCATCAGAATAATGGGAAACATCACTTATTCACGCCTTGAGGTATTAAGAGAAGCTGATTCTATTTTGCTTGAAGAGATCAAAAGTGCAGGACTTTACAGAAAATTATGGCAGTCTTTTGCAGTACTGCTGCCTGTAAAAAGTGTGGGAGTTATGGGGGACAAAAGAACCTTTGCCAATTGTATTGCCATAAGAGCTGTCACCAGCAATGATGCAATGACTGCGGACTGGGCAAAATTGCCCCATGACTTGCTTGGTAAAATTTCCAATAGAATTATTAATGAAGTTAAAAATATTAACAGGGTGGTTTTTGATATCACTTCCAAACCTCCCGGTACCATAGAGTGGGAATAGATAACAGGATATAAATATATATGGATTCCATGGATTTAAAAGATTTCAAGCCGGACAACCAGGACTTTGACAGTGATGATGAAATCACAGATTCAACTTATCACCAGGAGATCAACTCACTTAAAATTGATAAACTTTCCAACAGGGTAACTATTATTTCCATTATTATTCCCTGTCTCATCGGAGCTATCCTTATTTTTGCCTACCTTGACATGAAAGAGAGGGTTGTTGGTGCTGATCTTACAAAAAAAAACCAATTTGAGAAAATATCTCAACAATTAGAAGAAAAATTAAATGCATTAGATGTGAAAATAGCAAAAAACAGATTCAATTTTGATAATAAACTGCCTGAACTTGAAAAGAAAAATATTTCACTTGAAGGGCAGATTGCAAAACTATCAACCTTGAAAGCTGATAATAAAAACATTAAAAGCCTTTTTTCCAAAATTGAAAACCGTATTGACAATAATACCAATCAGAATAAAACAGCCGGTTTGGCCATTAAAAAAATTAACAAACAGACTCTTGCTGCAATCAAAAACAATAAGATTGAACTGAAGAAAGCAACCCAGGAGATAAAAGAGGATACAGAACTGTTTAAAAAAGAATTTGACGCAAGGTTACTTGAATTATCCAATTATGAACAGCAAATAGGTGAACTTAGGAAAAACATAAGCCTGCTTGATAAAAGATATAAAAAAATTGACCAGGGCCATAGTACCCAGACCAATCTTAACCAGGAGACCAGTGAAAAAATCTATGAACTTGAAAGTTCAGCCAAAGCCCTTACAAAAAATCTTGGTGAACAATTAACGACATTAAATCAAAGGCTTACTGCAAACATTTCCAGGCTTCAAAAAGACATTGACCTTATATTACAGATTGCACCAAAAACCAATAAACCACAGCCGCAAATAAACATAGATTCATCAGGCCCGGTTGAGATTAAGGAAGAATCACTAACACAATAATCAACAAACAGCCTGTCAAAAAAAATGAAAAAAAAAAAATTCGCATGGCTTACTGCTATACTCAGGAAATACCTTGAAAAAATTAAAGAATTAAGGTATATATAAGACTCAGTCTTTGGGGATATAATTTTAAAAGGAATAAAAATGTCGAAACAATATCCTGAGTGCCCGCTTTATAATCATGCTACATGCAGAGAATTACACAATCCAAAACTTTGTGCCATTATACGCGAAGACCAAATATGTTTAAAAAAACAACAAAAACCAAAAAAAGATAATTCAAAAGAGACAACCTCATAACTATTCAACCAAGAGCCTGTCACCCGGGTGAATCATCTCAGAATCTGTGATCGAAATCAATGCAGGGGCTTTGAAAAAACCTTCTAATATGCCATAATCAATAACTAAAATTTAAACTTGAAAATTAATAATTGATTAGGCTGTACCTTGAAAACTTTTTTAAAAAATCTAATTTTGCAGGCAGGTGAAATCTGTAAAAAAGAACAAAAGCTGTTAAAACCCTCGGATGTGGATTTTAAAGGTAAAAAAGATCTTGTAACTATTATAGATAAGAGAGTTGAAGATTTTATAGTTAAACAGATTCTCAAAAAGTATCCTTTACATGGTATTTTTGGAGAAGAGACAGGCAAAAAAAATCTTTCATCGGATTATCTGTGGATAATTGATCCCATAGACGGAACAACATCCTTTTTCCATCAGCAGCCATTTTACTCCATCAGTATTGCAGTGCAATATCAGGGTCAAACTATATACGGCGCTGTTCTGGCACCAAGGATAGATGAATTATTCTTTGCAGAAAAAAACAACGGAGCTTTTTTAAATGATCTGCCCATTTGTGTCACACAAACTGACAAGCTTGTAAATTGTGTCATGGCCACAGGATTTGCCTGTTTACGATCCAACCTTTCTGACAATAATCTTAAATATTTTAACAAAATTGCTCCCCAGTTAAGGGATATAAGAAGATATGGCTCTGCAGCCATTGATCTTTGTTATGTGGCATGCGGCAGATTTGACGGATTCTGGGAGATGAATCTAAACCTTTATGATATTGCTGCGGGTGCTTTTATTGTTGAACAGGCAGGCGGAGTAGTCTGTGATTTTAATGGCAATTCAAATTTCCCAGACCGGGGAATCATTGCTTCAAACAAAAATATTCAAAAAGACTTACTTGATAACTTTAATTAAATATTTGGCAACCCTCACATCATGATGGGAAAAATCAAAAACCTTAACCTATACTAAAGTGTAAAACAATGACAATTCAATGGTTTCCAGGCCATATGCTTGAAACAAAAAAATTACTTCAAACTGTTATAGCAAAAACAGATGCAGTTTTGGAGATTCTCGATGCAAGACTGCCAGTGGCAAGTGCAAACCCACTTGTAAACAAACTTTGTAAAGATAAACTTACAATAAAAATCTTAAATAAAAAAGATCTTGCAGATCCTGAACATACAAAATTGTGGCTTGATTATTTTAATAACAAAACCGATTCTTATGCTGTCTCAATAGTTGGCAGCCAGAAATCTCAAGCCTGGGGAGCTGTAAATTACTGTGTAAGCAAAACTAAGAGAAACCGTGCTCGAAAAATTAAAATAATGGTAGTAGGTATCCCAAATACTGGAAAATCAACTATTTTAAATACCCTTGCAGGGAAAAAGATAGCAAAAACAGGAAATGTGCCGGCAATCACAAGGCATAACCAGCGAACCAGTTTAAAAAACAATATTGATATCTACGATACACCCGGGATATTATGGCCCATAATAGAGCCTGAAGAAAAAGCCTATATTCTGGCAGCAAGTGGCGCCATATCAGATACAGCCATTGACTATAATGACATTGCATTTTTTGCTGCAGGATTTCTTTTAAAAAAATACCCGGATCTTTTGATGCATCGTTACTCTTTTTTAAAAACCCTGCCCCATGATGAACTGACACTCATAGAGAAGATAGGTTCAGCACGGGGGTGTTTGAAAAAAGGAGGTGTTGTTAATTTACAAAAAGCCTCAGAACTATTGATTCGTGAACTCAGAGCAGGTAAGATTGGAAAAATAAGCTTTGAAACCCCAAAGGATATAAAATATGGCACTGAAATCTAAAATTATTTATCAACAGGCTGTTAAAACCACAGCAAACTCTCGAAGAAACTTCTGGATTCTGATGCAATATATTGTTGTAATACTGACTCTTCTGGCATATTCAGGTCCAGTTTCAGCAAAAGAAAGCACTATCAACACAATCGAGCCAAAACTTGAACACTCTTTCCAATGTATCAAGATAATAAAAGCTCTGGAACGATATCATTATCTCGGAAAAAAATTGGATGATAAGATGTCTGAAATTATTCTTAACCGGTATTTAAAAAGACTTGATCCAAGAAAACAGCTGTTCACTTTAAAAGATATTAATTGGTTAAAACATTACCGGTTCCGTTTTGATGATGATCTTAAAAGAGGAAGGCTTGACCTGAGCTTTAAAATATTTGATCTGTTCATGAACAGGTCAAAACAGAGACTGGAATATATCTCTTCATTAATAAAAACATGGGAAAAAGAGCTGGATTTTTCTAAAGAAGAATCCATGATCATTGAGAATGATTTGCGAAAATGGCAGACCGATGAACAAAAGCTCTATACACTTTGGAAAAAAGAGTTAAAAAATCATATTATTTCACTGTTATTAGATGATCAGGACAAAGATACAATTTATGAAACTTTAAACAAGCTGTATTCAAACAGGCTCAAACGTCTGTTGCAAACCGATTCAGATGATATTTTTCAAATTTTAATGAATTCTGTCACCACAAGTTTTGATCCCCATACCCAGTTTTTCCTTCCAAGGACTTCCGAAGATTTTGATATTCATATGAGTTTATCTCTTGAGGGTATTGGTGCGGTTCTTCAAAATGAATATGAATATACCAAGGTGGTTCGTTTAATCCCTAAAGGCCCTGCTGATAAATCCAATATGCTTATGCCCGGAGATAAAATCATTGGTGTGGGGCAAGGAGAAAGAGGAGAGATAAAAGATACCATAGGAGAGAGAATCGATCGTGTTGTTAAACTCATCAGGGGCCCTAAAAACACTTTTGTACGACTGAAAATAATTCCTGCCAAAGAAAACAATTCAACCAGAACAATTCAAATAAAAAGAGACCGTGTTAAACTTGAAGAGCAATCTGCTAAAAAAGATATAGTTACCTTTAAACACAATGAAAAAACCCTTAAAATCGGAGTCATTGAAATCCCCAATTTTTATTTTGATTTCAATGCTTATAACAGAGGAGATAAAGATTATAAAAGCACAACTAAAGATGTTGAAAAATTACTTGCTGAGTTAAAAAATGAAAATATTGACGGAGTAATTATTGATTTAAGAGATAACGGGGGTGGATCTTTAAAAGAGGCAAGCCAGCTGACTGGACTATTTCTTAAATCAGGCCCGGTGGTGCAGATAAAAACAAAACACCAAATTTCAAGGTTATATGATGATGATCCAAAAATTCAATATTCAGGCCCTCTTATTGTGTTAATTAATAGAATGAGTGCCTCGGCATCGGAAATCTTTGCAGGAGCCATTAAAGATTATAATAGAGGTGTTATTGTTGGTACAAGAAGCTTTGGCAAGGGCACAGTTCAGGAATTGCAGCCCCTTGGCAAAGGAAAGCTAAAACTGACCAGCGCAAAATTTTATCGCGTGTCAGGAGAAAGCACCCAAAACCTTGGGATAGTACCTGATATAAAATTTCCACAGATCTATAACATTGAAGATACTGGAGAAAGCTCGCTGGAAGGCGCCCTGCCCTGGGACACAACAATTAGAACATCCTATATGCCCTATAAAGGACTTCAAAAAATTGAAAAAGAGCTTATGACACAATACAAGCAGAGATCTGCTCAAGATCCTGGAATAAACTATCTTAATAAAAGAATTGAGATTACATCGAGACTAAATCAAAAAACTTCAGTCTCTTTAAACCTGGATATTAGAAAATCCAGGAAAAAACACTATGAACTCACGGAGCTTAATATTGAAAATGATTATTTAAAATCCATGGGCAGAGATCCAATAGTCAACTTTGATCAAAAAGATATAGAAATCAATGACTTTAAAAAAATCTTAATGAGTCAGGCCCACCTTGTCATGGGTGATTTTATCAGCCTGGCAAAAATCCATGGCTATTCATGGTAAGTATGAATGACGCCTTTTGCTAAAATAAAGAATTTTCTTCTTTATGGTTTTATTTTTATTCTTGTTTTATTTGTATTATCTCCTTATATACTTAACTGGACTGTCAACACTTCTTATATAAAACATCAAATCTCTCTGGCAATATCTCAGAAAACCGGTGCTGATTTTAATGCTTCCAGATTTTCCATCACCCTGTTTCCAAAACTGGGCATTAATGTAAAAGATTTTATTTTCAATCCTGACAATAGAACAGATATAAATATTGAAGCTATAAATTTTAATCTTGATATCAAGAAACTGCTATCCGGAAAAATAAGTGTAACGCACATATCAATTATACGCCCTGAACTTAGAACAAAGCCTCCAGGCAAATCACAATCACTGTCAAAATCTACTTTTTTAAACTCAAAGTCGCTCCCCCAACTGATTTTTGCCATAAAAGACTTATTTACGCTGCTGCCCGCACATCAAGACTCTATTGCATTTGAATTCAAGGATGTCAGAACTCCATATTTCAAACGTATGGATGGCTCTTTTTATCTGTCAAAAGAGAATAACCAGATTATTTTAAACACAATAATAGATAAAATTGCCTTTAATTTCTCTGAGTTTTTTGATGCAGATTTTAAAAAATATTATGATTTGGATCCCATTAAGATCAATAAACTTGATTGCCTTATAAAACTTAATTCACAGGGCGAAATCAAGGGAGAGTGTAAGCTTACCAGCATGAATATTAAATCAAGCAGCAATCAATTACTTTTTGATTTAGACAATATTGAATCATCTTTTAAAATATCTGAAAACCTCTATCAAATTGATATAAAACCATTTAAACTCAATTATCCAGAATCAATGATTGAGGTTAATTTTCAGAACAATCAAATCCAGGAAAAATCCCGGCTGCAAATCAGAGGGGCTGATATAGAGGTTGACAAGGCAAGACAAATGTCACTGTTGATGTTCAAGGATAATGAGATTACAGATAATGTTTTTAAAATTTTACACAAAGGAATTATTCCAAAGATCAATGTCTCTTTTAATGGTAAAAACCTTGACGACCTTTTTAATAAAAACAGTTTACAACTTAAAGGTAATATTAAGAACGGTCTTATACATATTCCTAAAACAAGTTTGACAGCATCTGCTGTTGATGGGCATGTCAGTATAAAAAAAGGCGTTCTTAATATCAATACAAACAAAGCAATTATTAACGGTTCAAATCTTAAAAAAGGAGATCTTGCAGTAGATCTTTTAAATTACACTGACTTTCCTTTTCATGGTGAATTCGTACTTGATATTGACCTTTTCAGAATTCCACAGACATTGATTTCACTTTTACCAGACACTCTTCTTGCCAAAGAGTTAAGATTGGTTCATGACATCACAGGACGAGCTGATACAAAGCTGAGTCTTTCCATGGAGACACTATCTGATGATCTTAAAGTCAAAATTCATACCAATGATTTCTCGATTGCAGGGTTCTATGACCGAATTCCAGGGAATATTGATCTAAAAAATATAAATTTTATTTATGAACCAGATATGGTGCATCTTGCAAATATTAATGGTATTATTAACAACACTATCATTGATGGCCTTGAGGTGTTTCTTGATTTCAGGGATGAAGCAAACATACAGGTTGCCTCAGGTTCAGGTGTGATTAATCTTGAATCAACCATACCCTGGCTGATGTCCTTTAATAAACAAAACAAGCTTATTCCCCGTGCTAAAAAAACACACGGTAAAATTTATATTAACTCAATGGATATATCCGGACCCATATTCAAAATGGACAAATGGAAGTATAATTTAAAAGGGAGAGGTGCTGATATATATATCACTACAGATTCAGGTCAAAAAGAGATAGAACATATCTCCTGTGAATATAATATATCTGATGAATTTATAAATCTTAATAAAATTCATTTAAAAATAAATAATCTCTCACGAATGGAAAGTTTTATTAACAAAAAATATCTTAACAGTATTTTAGTACCATTTGATATGAATAATGGAAAGTTGCAGATCAAGCCCAAAAACAACTTCTTAAAAGGTAATCTGAATTTCAATAAAGGGCCTATTCTTAATATTGACATTAAAGGGGAAACCCTGAAATCTCTTTATTTAGAGTCAATAAAATTTTATGATCAAGAGATATCAAAAGGAACTATTACTTTTAATCATGATCCGGATAGGCCATTATTTGATTTTAATGGATTTTTAAACACAGCCACATTGAATAAAATTATTAAACCCCATAGTCATTTGGGGGAAAAGCTCAAAGGACTAACCGACGGTCAACCCATTTTAATATCCATTGATAAAAATTCTAATTTAAATATCACAAGTAAAAGTATAAATATAGATCGCCTGGCCACCCGATCTGAAAAACTCTCCCTTGACCATCGTTTATTTCCATACAAAACCATCAATTTTAGAACAGATACATTAAAAACCAAGAACCTGACTATTACCAATGTTGACAGTAAAATATTTTTAAAAAAAGATGGGTTATATATCAGATTACACAAAGCCTTTTTATGCGATCTTGAAGCAAGTGGTTATATCAATTTTAAAAATAACAGTGTTAATTTTAAACTTCCCATTAAAGCTGAAAACAAAGCCAATATTCAAAATCTATTGACCTGCCTTTCCCAGAAAAATAAATTTATGGATGGAAATTATTCTTTGACATGCAATCTTTTCTCTAAAACTCCTAAAAAAGATTATTTAAAAAATATCAATGGGTCATTGGAGCTTATTGCGAAAAAAGGCCATATTTACAAATTAACTCTTCTTTCAAGGATCCTTTCTGTTATCAATGTTTCAAAAGTTTTTAAAGGCAGGCTTCCCGATATATCTCAAGATGGATTTCGCTATGAAACAATTGTCATTGAAGCAGATATTAAGGATAGTATAATTTATTTGACCAAAGCAATAATTGATGGGGAAGATATGACCCTTGTATTCACAGGTGTGATTGACCCTTTGAGTGATAAACTGAATTTAACCTGTCTTGTAGCTCCATTAAAAACCATAGATCTTATTATTGAAAAAATTCCTATCATAAATACGCTTTTGGAAGGAAGATTAGTATCATTGCCGGTTAAAGCAAGCGGAAAACTTTCTGATCCAACCGTTGTACCTCTACATCCTTCAGCAGTTGGAAAAAGTCTTTTCAACATGTTGGCCAATATTTTAAAAACTCCTGTCAGATTATGGGAAAAAATAGATGAAAAATGATAAAAAATCAATTGAACGATCTTTACTGCTTGCAATGAGATATTTATCCTATCGGCCAAGGAGTGTGTATGAAATAGAGGAATACATAAAAAAAAAGGGCTATGACAAAAATATTGTAAAAAAAACTGTTGAAATTTTAATAGAAAGAAACTATTTGAACGATAAGGATTTTACAAAATTATATATAGAAAACATGGTAAGAAACAGACCAAAATCAAAATTTGCCATTGGGTTTGCATTAAAGAAAAAAGGAGTTGACCTCTCAATAATTGAACCTGTTTTAGAGCAATATGATGATCAATCACTGGCAATAAAAGCGGTGGAACCCAAAATAATGAGATGGCAGAGCTTTGATAAAAAAAAATTAAAAAAAAAATTTTTTAACTTCTTAGTTTACAGAGGGTTTAATTATGAAATATGTATAAGCACTTTAAACCATTTTAAAAATTTAAAAGGCAAATATGAAAATTAAATTCTTTGCTGTTGGCGGAACTATTGATAAGGTATATTTTGATGCCTTAAGTAAATATGAAATTGGTGAATCCAATATTAATGATATTTTAAAAGATGCAAGAGTTAATTTCAAATCAGATGTCTCTTCAATATTTAAAAAAGATTCTCTTGATATGACTGATCAGGATCGCTCTGCTGTTTATAAAATTGTAAAAAATGATACCTATGATAAAATTATTATTACCCATGGAACTGACACTATGATTGAAACAGCAAAAGTACTTGAGACCATTAAAAATAAAACCATCGTCCTTACCGGAGCCATGGAACCTGCAAAATTTAGATCAAGTGATGCTGTTTTTAATCTCGGTTCAGCTGTTGCAGCAGTTCAAACTTTACAACATGGTGTATATATAGTAATAAGTGGCAGAGTTTTTAAACCAGATAATGTAAAAAAGGATAGAACTTTAAAAATGTTTGGGAAAAAAATGTAATACTTTTGTGAAAAAAAATTCATAAAAGTATTACATTTTTTTCCATTTTCCCATTAAAAATATTTGGACAATATTGGGAATACCAATTCTTTGAAAATATTTTTGTTAGTATTTGATTTAATTTTAAATAGTTCTATAATAAATATATGAAATTATCAGCAAATATGGGTAATGGCATAATTCATGCATTATAAAATGTGAACTGAATTGTATGATTGCTTTTAACCAGATGATGCATACACAAAAGGGACAGTATTCATGGTTGGCAGAAAAAGGACAATTGAAAGGCGGAAAAATAAACGCTATAAGGCTGTAGAGGGTGCCTATGCTGCAATAAGCCCTAATTCTCATAGATTAGGTCAGATAATTGATCTCAGCGTAGGAGGTCTTGCTTTCAAATATATTGACACGAGCAATGAAGAGACAGAAGATAAACAAACTTCTGAAGAGACAATTTTCTTAAGCAGCATGGGTTACTATGTGGGGGATCTTCCATTTAAAACCATTGCAGACTATGAAATTACCAATGCTCCCTCTTTCAGCTCCATGAAAGTAAGAAAAAGGCATTTACAATTTACAGATTTAAGTTTCAAACAACTGTTTGATTTGGATTATTATCTTAAAAATAATGTTACAGGACTGGTGGATAATACTTCAAAACCACAAAAATCTTAAATATTTTCAGGCAGCTCCTAAAAAATTCATTTCACTAATCTATTTTTTCTGATTTTATTATAATCAAGGCACTTTGATCGATATTCAGATATTTTTTTGCAAGTCCATTCAACTCTTCACTAGTAATCTTATTGTAATCATGAGTCATATTATTGGCCCACTCAAATTTTTCCGGGTAGATTGATGAGTTGGCCATAACTGAATTCAACCAATAAGTATTACTCTTTCGAATAATTTTCAAATGGTTTAGAACCGGTTTTAAAGCAAGCTCTGTCTCATGCTTTGTAATATTTTGTAAAGTTAAAGAATAGATGATCTCTTTGAGTTTATCATAAACAAATTCTATGCTTTCAGGTTTTACTTTTACAACTGCCTGCATTACTCCATAGTCATTATAGCTCATTGAAGGGTCATTATATGCATAAGGTGAGTAAGTTTCACCAAGCTCTTCTCTTATAAGAATTCTGAGCCGTTCTGTAAAAATTCTTGATAAAATGGAAAGGCGGCGGGTCTGCCCAATATCCCAAAAATCATCGGTTAAAAATGCAAGACGGACAACAGCAGCCTTAATTTTTGAATCAATTGCAAGTTCAAGCTGTTTTCCTTCCGGAAATTTAACTTTAGATGAGTGAATAGATTTATTGAAAAATTTATTCCTTTTTTTAAAAGTTCCCATATATTTTGAAACTAATTTAATCATATTTTCAAAATTGAAATCTCCAACTATGGAAATTTCAATGGAAGAATTTTGAAAATATGGAATCAGCCAGTTTTTAATATCATTTAAAGTATATTGCTCAATTATACCAGGGCGAGGCATGCCAAACCTGGTATCATCTTCAGCAAGAAAAGAGTCTCCCTTGATTTGCATTATACCTTCAGGTGTTTGCATAAGGCTTTCGTATCTCTGTTTATACCTGATTTTTGCAAGATTCAAAGCTTCCTGGCTGAATCCAGGATCATTAAGATAATGAAAAATGAGCTGAAAAATAAGCTCAGCTTCCTTTGGATCAGCAGATCCAGACAGAGAAAAATAGTTTTCATTGATTCCAAAACCAATATTGACATCTCTGCCTGCCAGAGCTTCTTCCAATTGATCAGCAT
>CAXMTQ010000037.1:0-14073 GCA_964196205.1 uncultured Desulfobacula sp. | reverse complement strand
ATATGGTAAAATACTTCAGACCCATCCGTTATTCCCGGAAGAAGCAAATATTGGCATTGCCCAGCTTATCAATCCTGAAACACTTAAGCTCAGTGTCTGGGAACGGCCGGGAAAAATGACCACAGCATGTGGTACGGGCGCTTGTGTGGCTGTTGCAGCCGCCCATAGAAGAGGGTTGACCACGAGTAGAAAAATGACGGTCATCATGCCGGCAGGATCAGTGAAAATTGAACTTAAAGATGAAAATTTGGCTGTCATGACAGGGCCTGTGGAAATTTGTTTCACAGGTTATCTTGTCTGATTGAATCCAAGAGACTGAATAGAATAAGAAAATTATAATTTATAGTTAAGGAGTTGTACCAAGATGAATGCAAAAGAAAGAATGGAAGCAGCGATTAATTTAAAACCTGTGGACAAAGTGCCCAATGCACCATTTACTGAAGCACCGGTTTGTCAATACTTTGGTTCTACTTTTAAGGCCTCCCTTCTTGAGGGCCCACAGATGCTAGCCGCCCATATGAAAAGCCTGGAGGAATTTAAATTTGACTGGGTAATGCTGGGGATGGGGTATATCGGCGGTATTATTCCCGAAGCCCTGGATTGTCAGGTGAGCTTTCCAGAAGATGTCTTTCCCATCATTGAAAAAACCAGTGTTTTTTCAATGGAAGATGTAAAGCGTATTGCCAAAAAAGATATGTTTACTAAACGAATGGAAAGTTTTCTTGAAGGTATCAGGCTTCTTAAAAAAGAATTAAAGGATGAAGTACCTATTGCCTGTGAGTATATCTCTCCTTTTACCATTGCCACCCGACTGCGGGGGACAAATGAAATCATGATGGATATGTATGAAAATCCTGAACTTGTACATGCTCTTCAGAAAGCCATTGTCCCTTTGGATATTGCCATGGGTAAAGCCTTGATTGATGCGGGAGTGGATTATATCTTCTATGGGGCTGACATGGAATGCCCCATTCTTTTGTCTCCAAAACATTATAAAGAATTTGTCCATGAACCCACAACAAAGGTGTGTAATGAATTGTCGCGTCTTGGGGCAAAAATACTTCCCCATATGTGCGGAGATATCGTAAAGACTGGTATTGTAGATATGCTTTTAGAAATGGATATCCACGGTATAATGCCGGGTAACTTAACCCAGGAAAAAGTTCTGGATATCCGGGAATTAAAGGAAAAAGTAGAAGATCGTATCTGCATTTTTGACAACATCAATCCCAATGGCCCCTTGCTGATCGGCAAACCCGAAGAGGTGACAAAAGAAACCCTGGTCCATCTTAACAGAGCAAAAGGAATGAGCGGATATATCTTTTCCACGGCAGGAACATCCTCCCCATTCACACCAAAAGAAAATTATCTGGCAATGGACAAAGAAGTCTCAAATTTTCAATGGCGTTAAAAAATTAAGGCACATGATGAATAAATCATTTAATTTATAAAAAATATTAATCAGGAGATAAAAAAATGAGTTTAACAGATATAATAAATGCAGTTGTATCCTTAAAAAAAGATGAAGTCGTTGAACATGTAATTGCTGAAATTGAGGCCGGAACTCAAGTTGATGATATTTTGGACAAAGGACTTATTGAATCAATGGATGTGGTTGGTGCAAAATTTTCCAGCGGTGAATTATTTGTTCCTGAAATGCTGATGGCTGCAAAGGCAATGCAGGCAGGACTGGAAGTGTTAAAGCCTCACCTGTCAGGTGATGTAACGGCAGAAAAGGGAACGGTTCTCATCGGAACGGTAAAAGGAGATCTGCATGATATCGGTAAAAACCTTGTGAGCATGATGGTAGAAGGTGCTGGGTTTAATGTGATTGATCTTGGGGTCGATGTGGACGCGGAAAAATTTGTGACTGAAGCCCAGACCCAAAATGCAGACGTGGTTTGTTTGTCTGCACTTTTAACGACCACAATGCCTGTTATGGCTAAAACAGTCGAGGCCATTAAAGAGGCCGGATTAAAGGTCAAAACCATCATTGGCGGTGCACCGGTAACACAGGCGTATGCCAAGCAGATCGGTGCTGACGGTTTCAGTGATAATGCGCCTGGTGCTGTAGAACTGATTCGAAAACTTATAGCAGCGTAATTTAAATTTTTTGAGTGCGAATGGGAAAAACAATTTTTCTTACATAAGGAAATTTTTAAAAGGAGAACATTAATATGAATCGCGTGGTTTCCAATTTTGATAAGAGCGTGCTTGATAAAATTCATACGTCCTCTCTGGAACTTTTGAATAAAACAGGCATTCTGTTTCCAAGCAAAGAAGCGCTGGAACTTTTTAAGCACCATGGATTTAAAACCCAGGGAGAGATGGTGTTTTTTCAAGAGACAGATATTGAAAAAGCACTTAAATCGGTTCCCGACAGATTTGAACTACATGCCAGAAACAAAGAGAACAGCTTTGTCATAGGCGATGACAGCTATCGAATGGCACCGGGCTATGGCCCTCCTTTCATTATCGAGCCATCCGGTGAAATGCGCCAGTCTGTTTTGGAAGATACCCATAAATTCTGTAAACTTGTACAGACCTCAAAGGCGCTTGATTTTAATAGTTCCATTGTGGCTCATCCCAATGACATGCCAGCACAAACAGCCCATCTTGATATGCTGCTGTCCACCATGCTGCTGACCGACAAACCACTTATGGGCAGTACCTCATCCAAACAATGTGCCCAAGAGTCCTTGGAAATGGCCAAAATAATTTGGGGAAATACAGAGAAACCTGTCATGCTCAATCTTGTGGATTCCTTATCTCCCCTGCAATATGCGGAAGAAATGATAGATGCGCTTATGGTTTATGCCAAAGCGGGACAGCCTTTGATTGTACATTCTTCCTGTTCCATGGGATCTTCAGGCCCGATCACAATAGCGGGTTCCCTTGTTATCTCAAATGCCTGTACTCTTGCGGGCATTTGTCTATCTCAGCTGATTAATCCCGGCACTCCCATTGTGTATGGCCTTGGCGGCAGCCCAACAGATATGAAAACCGGTGGATATATTAATGCCTCACCTGAGGATGCCAAGCATACCGCGATTGTAACTGCCCTCAGTCAATATTATCATATCCCCTGCCGGAGCCAGGGTGCATTGACTGAATCATTCGATCTGAATTATCAGGCAGGAATGGAAGCTTCAATGATGTTGTCAACAGCTGCCCTCAGTGGTGTTCATGTCAGCCTGCATGCCTGTGGTACCTATGGATCAATGCTGGCCATGAGTTTTGAAAAATTTTTAGCAGATGAAGATCTTTGCTGTGCTATCAAAACACTCATTAAACCAATTGAATTCAGTGAAGATGCCTTTGCCATGGATATGATAAAAAAATTAGGGACATCCGGCACTTATTTGCTTGAATCTCATACAGCCACCCGGTGCAGGAGCGAATTTTTTATCCCGGATTTAAATATTAGAACCATCCATTCCAAGTGGTTAAAAATGGAACCCAGGCAGATGGATCAAAGAGCGACTCAATTACTTGAAAAACGTCTTTCAGAGTATCAAAAACCGGATATTGATCCTGCTATTGAAACTGATTTGATCAAATACCTTGAAATGAAGAAGAAATAATCTTATTTAAATATTAAAGGAGGTATAATGTTTACGATTATTGGAGAACGAATCAATACCACTTTGGGGAAAGTCAAGAAAGCTGTAGAAAACAGAGATGCTGAATATATCCAGCAGGATGTAAAAAAACAAACCCAATGCGGAGCAACATATATTGATGTAAACGCGGGTGCCAGAATTGGTCATGAAGAAGAAGATATGAAGTGGTTGCTGGAAATCGTGCAAAAAGCAACTGATCTTCCGCTCTGCCTGGACAGCCCGGATCCCCAAATTCTGGAAATGGCATATGCATTGGTTAATAAAGCACCAATGGTTAATTCCATCAGTCTTGAAAAAGAACGATTTGATTCCATGATGCCCTTTTTAAAAGGAAAAGAGTGTAAAATAATTGCCCTTTGTATGGATGATTCCGGGATGCCGAAAACGTCAGAAGATATTATTAATCGCGCAAAAACTATTGTTGCTGAACTTGAAAATATCGGAATGAAACGCAATGATATCTTTGTTGACCCATTGATTCAGCCCATGAGTGTTGATAAAAACAATGGCACAATGGTGATGGATGCTGTTAAAGCAATTATGGCAGATCTGAAGGGTGTTCATACAACCGGTGGTCTTTCCAATATATCTTACGGGCTTCCAAAAAGAAAAACTATCAATCGAAATTTTCTATTAATGATGATGGCTAATGGTTTTGATTCTGCTATTATGGATCCGTTGGATAAAGATATCATGGCAGCTTTAAAAACCGGAGAAATGCTTTCAGGCAATGATGATTATTGTATGAATTTTCTAAAGGCTGTAAGGGCAGGAGAAATTGAAGCCTGACCCATAGTAGAGGTCTATATTTGAAAACATGTATGAAAACCGGCTTTAGGAATCCAAATGTCCAATAAATATAATATTTACCTTTTGCCCCACGGCAGAAAAATCCATACAAAACCTGGAAGAAGCCTGATGGAATCTCTTATGGATCAAAACATTTTTTTAAGATCTGATTGTGGAGGTAAAGGGGTTTGTAAAAAATGCCGGGTCAAAAAGATTTCAGACAATGAAGCTCATGAACTAATAACTGCCTGTACATATACGGTTACAGAAGATATTAAAATTGAGATACCTGAATCCTCCATGCTGTCCTCTCATATTATCAGCAAAGCGCCTGTATCTCTTCCCAAAAGTTTTTCAGATAATTTTAAAAAGATTGATGACACAGAATGCTACGGTATTGCCGTGGATCTGGGCACCACAACCATTGCGCTTTATTTGTGCAATACTGCCAGGGGCAATATTCTTTCCTCATTGTCTGTAAAAAACCCCCAGGTCTTGTATGGGGATGATGTTATGAGTCGTATAGGTGCTATAAGTCAGGATAAAAAAAAACTTGAATATTTACAAAGACTGGTTGTCAGGGCAATAGAATGGGGTATTAAAGAACTTTTAACCTCTCTTGATTTTGAAGAACACATAGTCTCCCAAATGGTTGTAGTAGGTAATCCAACCATGATACATATACTGGCGGGTGTTAATCCGGAATCTATTGGAGTTTCGCCTTATCTGCCTGCTTTTTATGAAGCAAAAAGTATCAAAGCAAATGAATTGGGTTTTAAATTAAAGAATTTTTCAATTCAATTATTACCCCAGGTATCCGGGTTTATAGGAGGCGATATTCTTGGTGCTTCCATTGCCGCTGATCTTGAAAACAAACCTGACGGAACACTTCTGATAGACCTGGGTACAAACGGAGAGTTAATGCTTAAGGCAAACGGCAGATTCTATGCAACATCATGTGCAACCGGTCCTGCATTTGAAGGAGCATCACTTTCCTGCGGGATGCAGGCTGTCCCGGGTGCTGTTAATAAAGTGCAGATAAAGAATCCAAAAGCTTTGCCGGAATATACATTGATCAATTCGGCAAAAACTTCCGGGCCAAAACCTTCCGGTATCTGCGGAACAGGGGTTGTCAGTGTCATAGCCCAATTCTGTCAACAAAACATCATAGAACCGGGCGGTGCCTTTAAAAAAGATATGATTATTCCGGCTTTAATAAAAGATGCTCCAGGTAAAATACAATATAATATTGTCCCTGAAGATTCTTCTCAAAATGGGTCTGGTGTTTTCATAAGCCAGAAAGATATCCGTTCTGTTCAGCTCGGCAAGGCAGCATTGATAACCGGGATAGAATTTCTTTTAAAAGAAGCAGGTATTGACAGCCCTGACAATATTATTATTGCCGGAGCATTTGGATCATTTCTTGATAAAAAAGATATGATGACTTTAGGAATGATCCCGTCTATGGACATTACTAAGGTAAATACCGCCGGTAATTTAGCTGGAGTCGGTGCCGTAATGGTCTTGTGCAGTGACATCTATCTTAAAAGAGCAATACTGATGGCAAAGCAAATTGATGTGGTTGATCTTGCCTGTAATCAGGATTTCCAGGAAACATTTATTCAAAGGCTAAGCTTTCCTTTTTTAAAGGATAAAGATATTGATCTTGTCTCTATGACAGAATAGCGAAATAATTAAACGGTTTTTCAAATGTAATTATACTCTTTTAGTTTTTGAGTCAAAAAGATGGGTTAATATTTCTTGAGCTTGTCCATGATCATCAACAGCAGAATCATTATTAAATTTATTTTTCAAATTATAAACATTATTGATATCAACAGCTTTTTTTTGATTTTGTGAATGTGCTTTGAATACAGAAATTTTTATATATTCGTCTGGAACTTTCCCAGTCGTTTTTGGGGTTAAGAATACAGTTTCTTTTTTTTTGGCAGGATACATTTATTGTAGGTTGTTCTATTTTAAATTTTGAATCGGTTTTATTATTACTAAGACTATTATTTTCATCGTATTCAGACGTTTTGTATTTATAAATTTGATGAAACAAAAAAGTCTTCATCAACCCTCTGTTCAAATTGTGATGGCGTATTTCGAAATTGTAATGTTGGCGATTAATTTTTTGGCCATTAATAACATCGCTTGACATCATCAAAGAGTTTTGGGTATAGAGAGTCTGCTTATGCTATATATCAAATTAAATACCAAGTGCCCATATACGGGATTTGATAATAAAACAGAATTTACAGGAAAATCAGACAAATGTTAAAAAAATTCGCTATATCTTTAATAGTCATGTCCACCTTTATGTACGGCACTATCTTTTTCATGTCTAAACGTTATGATACCGTCTTTTTTGATGAAATAGTAATTCAGCTTAACAGAATGACTGCAAACTTTAACAGACCCCAGGAAGTAGAATTCACTAAAATATTACTTGCATCTATTATCAACAATGAGCAGCCGCCATCTGACTGGAACAGATATGTTTTACACAGCCCGAAATATGATAATAATGAATTATTCTACTATTATAAAGTATGGACCATTAATGTTAAATTAAATATGGATGATATCAATAGTTCATATCCTATTTATACTGCCAGTAACGAGAAAAAGGTAGTTATCAATATGCGTTACGGACAATCCAAACCTGTGGTGCAATTCCCTTTTTATAAAAACGAAAAGGGGGATTTAATTACTGGTTTGTTTTTTCCTGTAAATGAAAGACCATTGTCAGCAGATTTAAACAATGACGATAAAATTAACCATGAAGATGTAATACTTGCCCGGAAACGCGGATAATAACCATATTGATTCTACAGATTAATGTTCTTCAAGTGCTTTTTTGATCGCTATACCAATCTTTTCAACAGAATATGGCTTTTTTATATATTGTCCTGCTCCCAATTTTTGGGCATCTTTCACGCTCTCACTCTCTGAAAAACCGCTTGCAATAATCACTTTTTGATCAGGTTTTAAATTTATAATTCTTTTATAAGTTTCAAGCCCGTCAATACCCGGGTCCATTATCATATCCAATAATATAATATCATAAGAATCATTGTTTAAATATTCTATAGCCTTTTCCCCGTTTGAAACAGTTACAACCTTATAGTTCAAGCGTTTTAAAATAGTTTTTGCAATCTGCCTTTGTTCTTCCACATCGTCTACAATCAATATGATTTCTTCATTTCCCAGATACTCTTCAATAAAGCGTGGTTCATCTCCTTTCTCAATTTGCTGTCTAACAATGGGAAAATAGAGATAAAATTTTGTGCCTTTGTTTTCGATGCTTTCAATATTGACATAACCGCAATGATCCTGAACTGTTCCCCAAACTACTGCCATGCCTAGCCCGGTGCCACTACGATCCATATTTTTTTTTGTATAAAAGGGTTCAAATATCCTTTGCAGATCCTTACCATTGATTCCGACCCCCTTGTCTTCAATAGTAACAACAGCAAATTCTCCTGCTTTTATCGATTCATATCCTTCTATAGGTTTATCTATATGCTGGTTCTCAGTAGAGATTATAATTTTTCCACCTGATGGCTGGGATTCCGCAGCATTGGAGACCAGATTCATAATTGTTGTTCTCAAATGAATTCCAGACCCTTTTATGTTAGCCAGATTTTGACTAAGATTAGTCTTTATTACAACGTTATTATAATATGATAACAGCCTATGGTGTTCAGGAGATTTTAAGTAATCCATAATAATATTATTCAGGTTAATTACTTCTGTAGCAATCACCCCCCGCCGGGCAAGTGTTAAAAGATCATTCACAATGGCAGATGCCTTTAATCCGGAGGAATATATTAAATCCAACGGTTTTTTAAAACGATGATTATCAGGAAGATCCATCATTAAAAGCTCGGGGTAAGATACTATCCCTGAAAGAACATTGTTTAAATCATGGGCAACACCACCAGCCAGGAGACCTAAAGACTCCATTTTTTCCATACGAACAAGTCGCTTCTCTAATTGTTCTTTTTCTTTTTCTGCCTTTTTCCTGTCTGTGAGATCAAGAATTGCTGTTTGAATGGCAGAGCTGCCTTTCCATGAAATCAAAGAAGGCCTCATCTCACAAATTAGTTCTTCTCCATCTGGTTTTATCAACCTTATTTCATACGTTTCAGACACATTCTCGCCTTTTAACCTGCGTTGGTATCTGTCGAGAACCACTGCTTGATCATCCTGATGAATAAAATTTAAAAAAGATTTTCCAACAATGTTTTCCAGTGTTATTCCCAATTTGTTTTTTAAAGTTTTGTTGATAAAACAAATACTACCCTCTTGTACCACTACAATACCTTCAGCAAGATTTTCCACCAATCCCCGATATCTTTCTTCACTCCTTTTTAATGACTCTTCATGTATTTTATTTTGAGTTTCATCAATTAAAAATGATAGCAGAGCAGGTTTTCCACTGTATTCAATAACTTTGGATCTGAATCTGATCCAGAACATTTCGCCCCTTTTACTGAGAATTCTATACCTGCGATCCTCTGGAAGTCTTTGGCCTGTCATTATATCATTATACCTGGTGATAAGTTTTTCATGGTCTTCGGGGTGGAAAAGGTCAAGAAACGATTTGTTTTTTATTTCAGTAGATGAATATCCTGTAAATTTGTATGCCCATTCATTCAAATGGCGGATATTACCATCTTGGGTCAAAATCACTCCCATAGGAATGTTTTGTGCAATTATATCGCTTAACATATTTATTTTCCCAAAATTAATGAATTAAAGGTTGATAGGCATCAATAATATATGAGTAAAGCGCACCATCCCGGTCATCTTTTCGCATTCCGGTAAATATCCGGTTGATACATAAATGAGCCTGAGCAATTATTTTATTGTGATATCCACATTGAGATCTTCAGCCAGGTCATCAAATTTTTTATCGAGTTCATCCTTGAGCATCTCTTCAGGCATTTTGACTTTAATCACCATGGAATAGAGTGCTGTTCCACTATTGGGTGAAAATTTCTTCTGGGATTTCAAGGTTTCAATATTGATATCATGTTCAGCAAGAAGGGAGCTTATTTTATAAACAATTCCTGTTTGATCAATTCCTTCTACTTCAATGGTGCAAAAAGAGTTATTGTTTTTAGTATCAGTTATGCTGTAATCCAGTGGTCTGATAAATACAAAAATATCTTTTTCTCTCTCCAGATGTTTGAAATCCTTTGACAATTTATCCTGAATATCATCACTCTGCCCGGATAAAAGCAGTATCAGAGTAAATTCATCTGCAAGCCTTCCCATATTGGAATCTTCAAGGTTACACCCATTTTCAAAAATTATCTGGGCAATCTGGGCAACAATACCCGGTCTGTCTTTACCAAATGCAGTCATTATGAATTTTTTTTCCACAATATCTCCCCCTCTTTTTTAATGGATACTATTCATCTCCTATAAAAATTTCCCATATAATGTCAACAATTTTTCACCTGAAGCAGCCTGTTTAATGATTTAAATTTTTCCTGGCAATTGCCATAACTCCAATTGTCTCAGATTTTTTTCAGCTTGAATCAAATGCTTGCATGAACATCAATTTTCAAATGAATTTATATAAAACTATTTGTTCATTATTATAAAAACAGGAGACGCTGTAGAGCTCTTCTATTCATGAATTATGGAATAAATTTTGAAAAATTCTCTGAAAAATTGAATCCATACTAATTTTACTCAATCGTTCACCATAGCGAACAAATATCGATTGAATATCATTCATAAAATAAATATTTAAAATTATCGCTTTAAATTAATGACAATTTATTATTGACTTGTACCTTTTTAAATGATAAACATTTCAAAGCTTATTCCCTTTAAACTTAAGAGGAGAGAATTAATGTTATTACCAGAATTTGAACTACACGAGCCTGTTTCCATTGAGGATGCGCTCAAACTTAAAAAAAATCATGGCAAAGATGCCAGACTTATGGCAGGCGGGACTGACGTTCTTCCTTTGCTTAAGAAAAAATTGATTTTCACGGACACTATCATCAGTCTGTTACAAATTAAAGATCTGTCACAGATAAAAGAGAGTGGTAATGAGGTGGTTATCGGGGCTTGTGCTACCATGGCACAATTGTCAAAATCATCTATAATCAAGGAAAAATTTGGCGCCCTTAAATCTTCATGCGACAACCTTGGCAACCATCTGATCAGAAACCGTGCAACTATTGGCGGGAACTGCTGCAATGCCAGCCCTGCAGGAGAGACAATGCCGTCTCTCATGATTTATGATGCAAAAGTGATGATTGAAAGCACAGACGGAAAACGAGAAGTCCCCATTAAAGATTTTTTCAAGAGACATCGCATCACAGATCTTGCAGCCCATGAAATTCTAACCGGGTTCAAACTGCCTGTCCCTCCGAAAAACAGCGGAGCACACTATATTCAACTTGGCAAACGCCAGTCTTCTGAAATCAATGTCGTAAATGTAGGCTCATTTCTTGAATATGACCCTGACACAAAAACAATTATTAACTCCAGAATTGCACTGGGATCTGTTGCAGCTACACCCATAAGAGCACAAAAAGCAGAGGAGTTAATCAAGGGCAAAGCTGCAAAAGAAGATACTTTCTATACTGCTGGTGAAACAGCAAGAAAAGTGGATTGCAAACCCATTGATGATTTCAGGGGATCTGCAGCATACAGGCAGGCAATGATTGGAGTTTTGACAAAACGCACCCTTCAAGCTGCCTTTGAACAGGCCAAATAAAGAGCTAATCAAACAGGAGAAAAAGATGAAAAAAATAATCAACCTGACAATTAATGACCAGGCCTATGAGATGGCAGTTGCGCCCAATAAAACCCTTGCCGATATGCTCAGATATGACCTGGCCCTTACCGGCACCAAAAAAGGGTGTGATACAGGTGACTGTGGAGCATGCACTGTAATACTGAACGGGGATGCTGTTAATTCATGTCTTATCCTTGCAGTACAGACTGATGGTGCCGTTATTGAAACCATTGAAGGTCTTGCCACTGATGAAGGACTGCATCCCATTCAGGAAGCCTTTGTTGAGAAAGGAGCTATCCAGTGTGGATTTTGCTCTCCCGGCATGATCATGTCTACCAAGAACCTGTTGGACAAGAATCCCAACCCCACTGAAGAGGAAATCAGAAAAGGTATTTCAGGAAATCTGTGCCGATGCACAGGATATCAGAAAATTTTTGAAGCCATTGATTCCCAGAAATCTTAAAATTAAGTCCTTTCCAAGGAGGAAATATGAAAGAGTTTAATACTATCAGAACCAGGGCTAACCGTCTCGATAGCCCTGATAAGGCAACGGGAGAAGCAATTTATGTTGATGACATTTCAAAACCTGGAATGCTTTTTGGCGCTCTGCTTCAAAGCCCCCATGCCCATGCAAAAGTACTCTCCATTGATACAACTGAAGCTAAAAAACTGCCAGGTGTAAAAGCTGTCCTTACTTCAAAAGATGTTGGAACAATTCCCTATGGTGTAAGTCCTGCAAGATATGATGAAACTGTATTTGTTACTGACAAGGTGCGATATGTGGGAGATGAAATTGCAGCTGTTGCAGCAACTTCCCTTGATATTGCATTAAAAGCTGTGGAATTAATCAAGGTGGAGTATGAAATTCTGCCTGCTGTTTTCACAGTGGCAGATGCAATAAAAGAGGATGCTCCCCAGATCCATGAAAAATATAAAGGCAATCTTACTGCTGAAGTTCACCAGGAGTTTGGTGATGTTGAAAAAGGATTAAAAGAAAGCGATATAATAAAAACCACAACTGTTAAAAATAAACGCCAGGATGGTGCATTCCTTGAAATGCAGGGCTGCATAGCCGAATTTGACAGAAGAGGCAATCTCACCCTTACCAGCGGCACTCAGACTCCCCATTATGTACAGCGTACCGTTGCCATGGTTCTGGGAATGGATATAGGTAAAGTTCGGGTTAAAAAACCATATCTTGGTGCAGGCTTTGGAATTAAGGCAGCTGCAAACCCGATGGAACTTGCCTGCTGCTTTCTTGCAAAAGAGACTAACAAACCCGTAAAAATGAACTATACCCGTAAACAGGTATTCATGTTCTGCCGTGCTAGACATCAGTTTACACATACAATTACCACAGGTGCTAAAAAAGATGGAACACTTGTAGCCTTAAAACATAAGTGTACTCTTGACGGCGGTGCTTATTCCAGCTTTGGCATTGCAACAGTCTATTATGCAGGTTCTCTTCTTGCAGGTCCTTACAAACTGCCCAACATGAGCTATGAAGGTTTCAGGGTATATAATAATAAACCTGCCTGCGGAGCACAGCGCGGCCATGGAGCTGTTATTGCAAGAGCTGCATTTGAGCAGCAGCTTGATATGATTGCAGAAGAACTTGGAATAGATCCCATGGAGCTTCGAATTAAAAATATGATGAGCAGAGGTGATACCACATGTAATGATCTTAATATGAGTTCATTTGGCATGTCGGAATGTATTGACGCTGTTAGAGAAGGCTCAGACTGGGACAAGAAAAAAGGTAATATGCCAACCGGTAAAGGTATTGGCATGGCATGCGGTTTCTTTGTTTCAGGTGCAGGTTTTCCCATTTACAGGTCTGATACATACCACGGCACTGTCATGATCAAACTCACTGAGGATGGCGGCACAGCTCTTGTTTACACTGCTTCTGCTGAAATAGGCCAGGGTTCTGATACAGCCTTTGCCATGATTGCTGCAGAGGCACTTGGAGTTCCATTAAGCGCCATAAGACTTGCCTCGGGTGATACTGACATGGGTGTTGACCTTGGTGCCTACTCTTCAAGACAGACTCTCATGACCGGTCATGCAACAAAAGATGCGGCTGAACATGTTAAATCACAGGTTCTTGCAGTTCTGGCAGAAAAGTTAGATACTCCTGTTGAAGATATGGATATTAAAAACGGTTTTATTGAATTTAAAAACCAGACTCTGGATTTTTCTGAACTAAGAACCACTTATATCAAAGAACACAGGGGATGGATTGATAATCCTGATTCTGAAAAACTCACATTTAACGAAGCTTCCAGAATTGCATACCTTGAAAAAGGAACCATTGTAGGAACTGGAAAATATAAACCCGTATTCCTTGGCGGTAAATATAAAGGTGCTGCCGTTGGAACTTCTCCAGCCTATGGATGTTCTGCCCAGGTTGCTGAAGTTACTGTTGACATGGGGACAGGTCAGGTTATCATTGACAATGTCACCGATGCCCATGACTGCGGCAAGGCAATCAACATGACTTCTGTGGAAGGCCAGATGGAGGGATCTGTATCCATGGGAATGGGAGAAGCCATGCACGAAGAAGTTATTTTTGATGACAAGGGCAATGTACTCAATAATGACCTTTCAGAATACAAACTTGTAACAGCAATGGATATGCCCAAAGTAAAATCTATAGTCGTGGAGAGTGATGAACCAAATGGCCCCTTTGGTGCCAAAGAAGTTGGAGAAGGTGCTATCATGCCCACAATTCCTGCTATCTTAAATGCTGTTTATGATGCAGCCGGAGTGAGGATTTATGAACTTCCTCTGACTCCTGAACGGGTTTACACTGCTATTCAGGAATATAAGGAAAGAAAAGGAGCAGCTTAAATAGTCCCGACCGAAAACCGCTAATTTGCCCAATTA
>CAXMTQ010000036.1:0-14211 GCA_964196205.1 uncultured Desulfobacula sp. | reverse complement strand
CTATGCATCTCATTTTCAGACCATCTTTTGTCCATCATCAATCACGAATTCCTCAAAATAGCTCCCTATTACTGTGGATTCGTCCAATTTGATCAACAAAACCTGACCTAAACCTGATCGCCTAACCCGAAGGTCACACATAACTTGCCAACTTATTTTTGAGCGAGCCCTTAAAATCACTTTATTTCATAAATATCTTTTGTTCTGTCCTGTAAAAATATTTTATTGAATTTATCTTTATTTGCCTGGTCAAAAAATTTATATCCCTGTTCAACACATGATTTACATGCATTAATAGGGATATGTACCCCAAGTATATTATAACCTGAAGTTGCTTTGGAATCAATTTGGAAAGCACCACCGCAGTCCTGGCAGATTCTTATTTTTTCTTTTTGCTGCTCAAAGATATTGTCAGTATCATAAAATATTTCTCTATGCCTGACCTGAAAATCTCCAGGAGTTCCCTCTTTTTGCCTCATCTCGTCTCTCTGGTTCCAGTATGTGTTGATAGTATCTGTAGTCTTTTTGATTTTGTCAGTGATACTTACAGATTGTTTAAGACGTCCGGGGTTAAAATCAGGTTCAACAACACCTGAATAATCAAGCCCTGCCATGGCGAGGATAATTCCGAGATTTACATAGGGTAAAGCATCTTCAATTGAGTATCCACCCTCAAGAACAGCAATATCAGGTTTTAAAAGGCGGGTCAGTTCTGCATAACCCTGGGCTGAAAAATTCATATTGGTTAATGGATCAGTATAACGGTTATCCTGTCCTGCAGAGTTTACAATAAGATCGGGCTTAAATTCCTCAAGAATCGGCAGTACACAATTATTAATAACATAAAGATACCCTTCTGTAGAAGTGCCAGGAGGTAATGGTATATTCAAGTTTGAGCCCTTTGCATTGGGGCCTCCCAGTTCATTTGGGAATCCGGAGCCCGGATACAGGGTTCTTCCGTCCTGGTGCAGGGAGATAAACAAGACATCAGGATCATGCCAGAAAATATCATTAGAACCATCACCATGATGGCAGTCTGTATCAACCACGGCTATTCTCTTTTTACCAAATTGTGACCTGATATATTCCACCATGATTGCTTCCATATTGATGTGGCAAAAACCTCTGCCGCCATGGGAAACTCTCATGGCGTGGTGACCGGGAGGTCGAACCAGTGCAAAACCTGTCTTTACTTCCTTGTTTAAAACAGCATTGGCAATGGCCTTGGCACCTCCTGCACTGATAAGGTGGGATTCAGTAGTAACGGTTTTTTCATCGGGAACACAAAAATGTGCCCGCCTGATATCCTGCTCAGTAACAAGCTCAGGTTTATATTCAATAATTCCATCAATATCAAAAACCCCTTCTTCCATAACCTGATCCTGGGTATATAAAAGCCTCTCTTCTCTTTCAGGATGGGTGGGGTCTATTGCCCAGTCAAATGCAGGGAAAAATACAAGACCTGTTTTATTTACTGCTTTTAACATTTTTACCTCATAAAATTATTGTATGACCTTTTCAAAACCTTTGATCAAACCTGGTTTAATCTGCATTTTTGTTCTGAATAGTTTACCTCTTAGTGAAAAATTGCGTACAATATTAAATTTTTGAAATTCAACCACTTCCACATCATCAAGATTGTCATCATCAGCACCGGAATTAACAGCTTTTTCTTTTAATAAAGAGTGGGCAGTTTCAATTAATTCATCCTCGCCAAATGTTTTGGAAATAGGCTCTGCAAAACCCTCTTCATGGGCAGTTACAATGCCCTGCTCTGTATCTGCATTTAAAGTTACTTCACAGGTGGTCCGGGCAAGAGCTGCACCAATGGCATTTGCTACCGATGATTCAGGTACGGCAATGGTTTCAATTTTATATAACTCTTCTATTTTTTTAGAGAAATACCTGGCAGGCCCCCCCAGCAGCAATATTTTTTCAGGGTTTATTTTATATCCCTCAAGAAATTCATGAACTGTATATACAGGTTTGGAATTGATTTGATTCATCATTTTAAAGGTTTTTTTCAAAATAGTGGAACAGCATTGTCTGAATATTTTTTCAGCTGCCTCTTTATCTGTCATGCCAAGTTCTTCTGCAATTTTATCAATGCCTTTTTGTGAACTGTTTTGGTCTCCTTCATCCATTAAACCCAGTACAATCAAAGCATCGGTGGGAGTCGGTTCAGGCCCTCCAAATGCCATGGCAGGCCCTTTGCGGTCAGGGCCGATAACAAGTTTTTTCTCTTTTACCCGGACAATACTGTCTCCTCCAATTCCCGTTGAATCGGTTTTAAGGGATCTTATAAGGCTTTTATATTGGCCGCGTTTAATTCCCACAGGTTCAAGCAGGGGGGCTTTATCCACAAGAAAAGCAATATCAGTAGTTGTGCCGCCTATATCAAGAACAATAGCATCCTTGCCTTCTGGAGCGTAGGGAATAGCTCCCATAATACTTGCAGCAGGTCCTGATAATACAGTTTGCCCCGGAAAAGCCATTGAAGCTTTAAGAGACATGGTGCCACCGTCAGCTTTAAGTATTTGAATGGGCACTTTAAGCCCTTTTTCTTCAAGGGAGAGTTTCACCGCCTCAAAAAATGATTTATGAAGAGAAAATACAGCAGCGTTTAAATGAGTAGTGGCGATTCTGCGCGGAAAATTCAGGTTGCCTGAAACATGATGACCCAAAAAAATTTTTTTAAA
The DNA here is from genome assembly GCA_964196205.1 of uncultured Desulfobacula sp. Lineage (GTDB taxonomy): Bacteria > Desulfobacterota > Desulfobacteria > Desulfobacterales > Desulfobacteraceae > Desulfobacula. Next base: position 11,512 of record CAXMTQ010000036.1, on the reverse strand, counting down.
ATACCTGTTTAAGACTCTTTTAATAAGTCTTTCATGGCTGGGATTTCTAACACTGAATTTACTGACAACACCAACATATTCAATGCCATCCTTTTCCATTTTTTTTGCAATATCTTTAATTTCCATCTCATTGACCCGGGCTTTCTGGCTTCCACGATGGTTGATGGAACCTGCCACACAATAGTAGTGATCACCGGTTTTAAAGGCTTTTGGATCAATTCCGGGGCCGGCAGATACAATCATTCCTACAGGGTTCATATTCTGTTGAACAATTGCATTGGTTGTCAATGTAGTTGAAATGACAACCCGTTTAATATCGTCTGGATCAACATCATCCAATAGTTTGGTAAAGCCTGAGAGGATTGTGTTGAAAAGATCTTCAGAATCTGTGGAGACCTTGACTTTTTTTTCAATACCATTGCGGCTTAACAAAACAGCGTCTGTGTGTGTGCCCCCAACATCTATTCCTATTATCATTGCCTGCCCCTCTAAACCTTTAAATCTGTTTTACCCGTTCCAGAATGTCTGTACTTTTGTTTGCTGCACCCAATCAAACTTGCTTTCCATGTCGCAAAAGCTTGTCAGAAAACCTGGAGCTTGTCAATCAAATTTTCTCACCGGATTTTCTCTTTTGGAACAACCTGTTGTTGCTTTTTTTCTTGAATTATCAAGGCATTTAATTTATTAAACAATAACATTGTTTACGTTTACGAATATATTGAATTTCAAGGAGTTAAGTTATGGAAGTAGTTGAGTGGGAAAAAAATGAATCTGCAGCTATTATTAATATGTGCAATGGAGCTAATAAACAAAATCTTGAGTTTGCAACCCAGATGAATAAATGTTTTGATGAAATTTTAGAGGATCAGGAAATTGATTCAATGGTTTTGACATCCACAGATAAAAAAAATTTTTCCCAGGGTATTGATGTTGAATGGCTTGGACAGAAAATGAATGATCAGGATTTTGACAGTATAAAATCATTTATGTATGGAATGAATACAATATTTAAACGCATACTGCTCATGCCGTTCCCTGTAATTGCTGCCATTAACGGCCATGCATTCGGTAATGGTGCCATGCTTGCCTGTACCTGTGATTTCAGATTTATGACAAAGGACAGGGGCTTTTTTTGCTTTCCGGAAGTGGATATAAATATACCTTTTCTTCCTGGAATGATTGCATTTGTCAGAAAATCTATTCCTGAATATAAATTTAATGAAATGATTTTATCTGGCAAGCGCGTGGTGGCTGAAGAATTAGAAGAAAGCCATGTAATTGTCAAGGCATGTGACAACAAAGAGCAACTTTTTGAAGAGACCATTGCATTTGCCAGAACATTTACTAAAAAGCGGCCGATTTTTGGAGAGTTGAAAAAAAGGATGCATAAAAATATTATTAAAGTCATGGAAATTGAAGATAAGAAACAGATTGATTCCCTGAATCTATTTATTCAGGATTGATAAGATAAAGGACACAGACTTTTTTGTTTATATCAAATGTTGTGATTGTGAAAATTTTATTAATAGAGTAGATTTGCCCCCTTTTCATACTTTGCTTTTGAACAAGCTTTTAGGTTAGACCAAGCTTGTGTTTCTTTCTTTCAAGGTTTGCAAAAAACTCCCTGGAATCAACTACAAACCGTGTGTGAGTGCCCTCGGCTACTTTCTCAAAAGAGTCGTGGGCTTCTACGTAATAGGTCAGTTTCCTCCCTTCTATGGCGGTTAATCGTGTTTTTGATACAATAGTTGCGCCGATAGGTGATGCGGACAGGTGTCTCATGCTATTCGCTACTCCTACCGTCAGGTAGTTTTCAGGCAGGAATTTATGTACGAATATACAAGCCGTTTCCATAAGTCCAACCAGGTGAGGCGTGCCTAAAACCGGCATTCCTTTGTAGCCGACAGCTTCGGCGCTGTTTTCATTGGAGACAATGATACTTTGTGTATTTTCCATTCCAATTTTCAATCCTGAAAGGTCGATTTTGCTCATAGGTTTTTCTCACAGTTTAAATTGTTATAAATTATCCGGTTATCTGACTTTAGGATATTTTTCCATAAGCTTGAGTTTAACTGGCTCAGGCACCATGTCACTGATATCTCCGGCAAACTGGGCAGCTTCCTTGATAATGGATGAGCTTGTGAAAATCCATCGAAGTCCGGTCATTAAAAAGACAGACTGTACCTCTTTGTTGAGTTTTCTATTCATTAATGCCATTTGAAATTCATTTTCAAAATCTGAGATAGCTCTCATTCCTCTGATAATGGCTGTGGCATTTTTCATTCTTGCGTAATCCACAAGAAGCCCGCCAAAAGCGTCCACCTTTATTAAATTTTCACCATTAAAGCATTCCTTTGTCATTTTAACCCTTTCATCTACAGAGAATAATGCTTTTTTAGAAGGATTATGCAAAATAGCAATAATTACCCTGTCAAAAAGTTCCAGGGCACGTTTTATAATGTCAATATGGCCATTGGTTAAGGGGTCAAAAGACCCAGGGTAAATTGCAATTTTTTCTTTGTGTGCCATTGATCAACCTTTCTTAATAAATGAAATAATTGTTTTTGAATATTTTTTTTGTCTGTAAATGTCAAGACCTGTACCTGTAATATTCAGGTTTTCTTTATGTGATTGTTCAGTAATAATGATACTGTCTGTTCCCAAATTATTGAAAAAGGAATCTTTTTGAAAGATATGCTCAATAAATTTATTGCCATAGGGAGGATCTATAAAAAGAAAGTCAAAAAATTGGTCACGGAGTATTTTTGGGATACCTTCCTTAATAATATCACAATCTAAAACCAAAGTTTTATTTTCCAAACCACAAAGCTGTAGGTTTTCATGAATAACATCACAGGACAAATCGACAAATGTGGCATGATCTGCTCCCCGGCTTAATGCTTCTATACCCAATGCCCCTGTCCCGGCAAAAAGATCAAGCACTTTTGCTTTTTTTATTTGGGGACCCAGAATATTAAACAGAGCTTCTTTTACACGATCTGATGTGGGGCGTATCTTAGACCCGTGCACTTTGACAAGTTTTCTGCCCTTGCAATTTCCACTGATGATTCTCATTTTATTTTTAAATTGTTAATTATGAGTTTTTAATTTTGTATTAAGGACAACTCCCATTTTAAAAATGGCAGGATTTTCTCATTAAATTTTTTTTATGTGTTCATTAAATATTTTTTTTTATGTGTCTTACAGAGGTACCAAGTTTTTTGGCTGCGGATTTCAAATCGCCTCCCTCTTCAGAAAGTTTTTGTTTTATAAATTGTGTCTCAAAAAGTTTTTTAGCCTGGTTCAGGTTGTCTTCATAAAATGAAAGATCTTTTCCTGTTATCTGGATTGGTTTGAATTCAGGATTATAAGGCTGAGGCATATCTGCAATATCAATCAGGTCTTGTTTAACCATTATGACAAGTCTTTCAACAAGGTTTTTTAATTCTCTTACATTACCGGGCCATTCATAGGCGGCAAGGAGTTTGAGAGCATTTTCAGATATAGTTTTCTTGTTTTCTGAAGATTGTTTGGATAATTTGTCAAGAAATGTATATACAAGTTGTGGAATATCCTCTTTTCTATCCCTTAATGGCGGAACATGAATAGGTATTACATTAAGCCTGAAATAAAGATCCTGTCTGAAATTACCAGCCTGGATCTCTTTTTCAAGGTCTTTATTTGATGAAGCAATAAGTCTGAAATCCATGTGAAGGGTTCTGCCTCCGCCAATCCTTTGAAAGGTCTTTGATTCCAGAGTTCTCAAGATCTTTGCCTGGGTCTTGATATTCATATCTCCTATTTCATCAAGAAAGAGTGTTCCTCCAGAGGCAAGTTCAAATTTACCTTTGTTTTTTGATCTTGCATCCTTAAAGGCACCTTTTTCATGGCCAAAGAGTTCACTGTCAAGGTTTTTTTCTGGAATGGCAGCACAATTGATTATAATAAAGGGTTGTTCAGGTCTTAAGCTGAATTGATGAATAGTTCTTGCAACCATCTCTTTTCCTGTGCCATTTTCACCTGTAATCAATATGGATGCATCTGAAGGGGCAGAATTCATGACCTCTCCATATAGTTTTTGAACAGCAGGACTGGCCCCTGTAATTGAGTTTTTTTCAATACTCTTTTTTCTCAGGTATATATTTTCTTCTTCAAGTTTTCTAAAGTTTAAAGCATTATTGATGGTAACCATGACTTTATCAATGGAGAGAGGTTTTTCCAGGAAATCATAAGCTCCTGATTTTGTAGCATCAACTGCAGATTCAATTGTACCATGTCCTGTAATCATAACTACAGGAAGATGTGGTGAGGTTTTTTTTATCTCTTTTAAAGTTTCGATTCCATCCATTCCAGGCATCCATATGTCAAGAAGAACTATATCAGGAGATTGTTTTTCTATCATTTTTAATGCTTCATACCCGTTAAAAGCATGCATGACTTCAAATCCATCGTCTGATAAAATTCCTTCAAGGGACTCTATGATACCAACTTCATCATCAACAATTAAAACTGCAGGGTACATTCTTTTTTTCTCCCAATTTTGATTTTACATCCCAAACCTTACATTCCAAATCTCATAACTCAAATCTCAACAGGAAGCTCAATAATAAATTTTGCTCCTTTTGGTTTATTATCCTGAACCCTTATTACACCACTATGATCAGAAATGATAGACTGGACAATGGCAAGTCCAAGCCCCATCCCTGATTTTTTGGTTGAGAAATAAGGCTCAAACAGTCTGGTTTTTTCTTTATCTGATATTCCTTTGCCATTGTCACTTATTTCAATCCTGACAATTTTCAGGATTTCATCAAAGGCGACATCAATTAAAATTAAACCATTTTTTTCTACAGCATATACAGCATTGTCTATCAGATTGATGAATGCCTGTTTCATTTGCTGGTGATCAAGCCTTAAAATTGGAATATTTTTTTCCAACCTGGATTTTATTTCGATATTTTCATGACTTTCCTGATATAAAGTAATAGTTTCAAGAACAATATTTTCAATTTTACATCGGGCAATATTGGCATCCGGGAATTTTGCAAAGGCCGAAAACTGATTTACAAGGTTTTTTATCATGTCAACATGTTTTACAATGGTATCGGTACAATTTGTAAAGATCTTGTCGTCAATTTGATCACCATATTTACGTTTCAAGCGTTGAGCTGATAATTTGATGGGTGTTAACGGGTTCTTTACCTCATGGGCAATTCTTTTTGCAACCTCTCTCCATGCAGCAACCCGCTGGGCTTTTTCAAGCTGGGTAACATCGTCAAAGACAAGCACAGCACCAATATTTTGATCAGAATCATTTTTCAGCAGATTAAAATTCAGTGAAAAATGTTTTGGAGTTCCTGAAACAGTAGCGTATAGAGGAAATTCAAGAGTCTGATTCCCCTGGGACACCTGATTATAAATTTTATTTGCAATTTTCAGATAATCATCTTTTAAAATTTTTTTAAAATTTTTATTTAAAATATCCTGGCTGTCAATATTCAGCATGGCTTCAGCAGCTTTGTTAATAGTTGTAACGATACCGTTGTTGTCAATGGCGATTACACCCGCAGAGATATTTTTTAATACAATTTCAATATATTGGCGGCTTTTTTCAAGTTCAAGATTCTGTAGTTTGAGCATCTGTTCTGAAAGCGCAATTTGCCGTCTGCCTGTGGCAAGCTTTTTGGTCATGGAATTAAAAGATTTGATAAGTGTTCCTATTTCATCGTCTGTCTTAAGATCGATTTTATAGTTCAAATCACCGTCAGTGACCCGTTGCGTTCCTTCAGCAAATTTCATTAAAGGGATAGTAATGGATTTTGCCAATTGAAATCCAAACCAGATAGAGCAAAAAATAACAAGAAGTGCAACAATTGAAAGTGCAATATAATATGATATCAGAGCAGGCTTTTTTGCAAGTTTTAGTTGCTGATACTCTTCTACTCCTTTTTGAATGGATTTCAGGTTTTGGGTTAATTCAGGTGGAACCAGGGTGGAAATGGCAATAAAAGCAGATGCCTTACCAGGGTCAGAGCCAAAGGGTATAGCTGAAATAGTCCTTAAACATTCGCCTTGTGTGAGATTTTGTGAGATTGTATTGCTCAATAATTCTTTGGGGATGCCCGTCAATTCATTGCTGGTTAGAAGACCAAAATGGATATTTGTCAGCTCATTTGCAAGGGAGAGGCTGACACGCCTGGCATCGTTTGTGTATATTTCTACAGCATGGCGGTTAAAAGCTCTTTGTATTACTTGAGTATATCGTGTTAGCTTTTCTTGGTTTTCTTTTTTTAGAAGGTTACGGGATTCAATCTGGAAGGCTGCCCTTTTAGCAAAAAATTCATTTTTTTCTTCAATGTATTCATAAAGTTTTTGCCCCACAGCCAGTGAAGAGTTAAGGGTCTGCTCAACAGGAGCGTTAAACCAGAATGCAGTACTTGCTGAAATAAAATGGATGGAAAAAAAGAAGAGAACTATTGTGGGCAGAAGTGCAAGAATAATAAATGATGTTATCAGCCGCGTTTTAATTTTTGAACCAAAAATATTATTCTTTTTTTCATAATAGAGCTTTGCAAGATTTCTAAAGACAAGTAAAATCAAGGCAAGCAGCAGTAATAAATTAGTGTTGATAAGAATAAACATTAATATTGTGCTGGACAGGGGTAAATCTCCGCCAAAATTGGTGATCCTGGTTTCAATAAATGTCAGGATTCCGACCGTGATCAGGATGACAAAAATTAGAAGTAACTCTTTTTTTTTTCTGGTTTGTTCGTCGTGTGAGTGTTTGGGTTCAGCCATATTTATATTTTGGCAAGGTTAAGGTAAGGCATTAATTAAATTTAATAGATAAAATTAATTAAATACCAGTTGGTTTCAAAATCCCAGAAAGAGACAAAAAATAGCACATAGTGTAGTGATAATGGCAGTGTTACTCTATCAAGCTTTGCCTTAATTCTAAGTTGATATTTATCCCCTTTAATAAGTTGGTTCAATGGCAGAATTTTTAAATTGTCAATTTCCGTCATCAAGGATTTAGCTTCCTTAAATGTTTGAGTAATGACTGCATCTTTGTCTTTCCAAGATCTTAATACTGAAAAGTTTTTTTTCAATGCATTATACTTTAGAGTAGATTTGATTTGAATATCTGCTATTTTTTTGTCAAACCATGATCCTTCAGTTTTGTACAGGGTAACATAAAATGAGAAAGTGGTTGGAATTCCATTGAGTACTGCCTGATTTATCTTTGGTGTAAATGCTTTTTTAACATCAAAATATGTTAAAAGATTATCTCTTGTGTTTGCAAGTTTTATATTTTCTATCACAGCTTGATTCTCTGCCAGTGCCGTGGCAGGCAATAGAAAGCACAGCATAATGACAATGGATATTTTTAATGCAATATCTGTTTTATGGAAGAGTGATCTTGTCATTAACAATAAAATATTTTATATTTTTGCCGGTCCTGTTTCCCAGGCATTCTTATTTTCTAAAAGCTTTTTGATGAATAAATGATTCAGGGCATGTCCTGATTTATATGTGACAATATGACCCTGAATCGGCATGCCAAGGAGAGAAAAATCTCCAAGACTGTCCAGAAGTTTATGTCGGACAAATTCATCAGGGTATCTTAGCCCCTCTTTATTTAAAATTCTATCTTTATCAATAACAATGGCATTGTCAAGACTTCCACCCTTGGCAAGGGAAAATTTTTTTAAAAGCTCCAGATCTTGGACAAATCCAAATGTTCTGGCCTGGCTGATTTCTTTGCCAAAATTGTTTTTTGCCCTGTCAAATATAATTTCCTGTTTTCCTATTAGAGGGTGGCTGAAGTCAATTTTACAGGTGATTTTAAATACAGGTTCAGGGTATATAATAACTGATTTATCATTGTCTGTTACTTTAATTGGCTCTTTTACAATTATAAAATGCTTAGGGGCTGTCTGTTTTTCAATACCTGCTTTTTCAATTAGTTGTGTAAAAATCCATGCACTTCCATCCATTATGGGGATTTCATACTCATCAACTTCCACAAGGGCATTGTCTATTCCAAGGCCTGCAAAGCTTGCCATTAAATGTTCAATGGTTGATATAATGGTACCATTGATCCCGAGAACTGTTGCAAGGCTTGTATCAACAACCATTTTGAAAATTGCCGGTATATCATGGGTACCCGGCAGATCAGCTCTTCTAAATTTTATACCATGGTTTTCAGGAGCTGGTTTTATTGTAAGATTTATTTTTTTTCCAGAATGTACTCCTGTGCCTGAAACAGACACCTTTTGTGAGAGTGTATTTTGTAAATAATATTTTGTCATGAACCTTTTATTACTTTTTTATTATAAATTCAAAAATTTAGTTTGCTATATATATCTGATTTTAATACACAAAGCAAATGAGGTTTTTTCCCAAAGATATTCAAAATATATAAAAAGGAGATATTTTGCTTGCAAAGGTGGATTCATGTTCTTTAACAGGTCTTGATGGATTTATTGTTGAGGTGGAAGTGGATATTGCCTATGGGCTTCCAGTATTTAATATTGTAGGCCTGCCTGAAATTTCTATCAGGGAAAGCAAAGAACGGGTTAAAACTGCCATTAAAAATTCCGGATATACTTTTCCCATGGAGCGTCTTGTGGTCAATCTTGCTCCTGCTGATATTAAAAAGGAAGGCACAGGTCTTGATCTGCCAATCGCCATTGGTATCCTTGTTGCATCCGAGGTAATACCCTTTGATAAAGTAAAAGAGTATCTTATCTCTGGTGAACTATCCCTTGATGGGACAATCAAGCCTGTAAAAGCTGTACTTTCCTATGCATTAACAGCCAAGGAGAAGGGATATAAAGGTATCATCATCCCTTTTGAAAATGCAGATGAAGCTGCCATGGTGGAAGGTATTGATGTCCTGCCTGTTAATAACCTGTCTCAAATTGTTGATTTTTTTACAGGTTTTATAAACATTGAAACACACAAGATAGATTCGACAGGGCAGATAGACTCCTGCGGCGTGGAGTATGGAATGGATTTTTCCGAGGTAATGGGTCAGCAGCACGCCAAACGAGCCATGGAAATAGCCGCAGCAGGGTTTCATAATATTATTATGACAGGTCCGCCTGGATCGGGTAAAAGCATGCTTGCAAAACGTCTGGCAACCATCCTGCCTGAATTGACATTTAAAGAAGCCATTGATGTGACAAGAATTTATTCTGTTATGGGGCTGCTTGAAGACAAATTTCCATATAATTTGTCCAGACCCTTTCGATCTCCCCATCATACTATTTCCGATGCCGGTCTTGTGGGTGGTGGAGCAAAACCCAAGCCTGGAGAGATCTCTCTTGCCCACAATGGTGTATTGTTTCTTGATGAACTGCCGGAGTTTAAAAAAAATGCATTGGAAGTCTTAAGGCAACCCATTGAAGATGGAAAGGTTTCCATTGCAAGAGCTGGAATGAAAGCAACTTATCCATCCCAATTTATGCTGGTTGCTGCCATGAACCCGTGTCCATGCGGATATTTGTCAGACCCCACAGGAAAATGTACCTGCACCCAGCCCCAAGTCCAGAGATACAGATCAAAAATTTCAGGGCCGCTTCTGGACAGGATTGATATTCAGATTGAAGTGCCAAAAGTTAAATATAAGGATTTGTCCTATAATTTAAAGGTTACACGTAAAACCAAAGGTGAAACCTCTTTTGAAATAAGAAAAAGAGTCAAAGAAGCCAGGAAATTACAGGAGACAAGATTTGAAAAATCAAGTGTCTCCTATAATGCAAGGATGCAAAGCCGTCATTTGAAATCTTTTTGCAGCCTTAGTGCACAATGTGAGAAAATTCTTGAACAGGCGGTTAATGTTCTTGGTTTTTCAGCTCGAGCCTGCCACTCGGTGATCAGGGTTGCAAGAACCATTGCAGATCTTGAAAATAGACTGGAAATTAAAAGACATCATCTTGCTGAAGCTATTCATTATAGAAGTCTGGACCGGTGACTATTATGAGACTTGCTGTTATATCAGATATTCATAGTAACCTTGAAGCGTTTCAGGCAGTGATGGATGATATATCAAAATTATCAATTGATGATACTGTTTCCCTTGGTGATAATATTGGATATGGAGCACAGCCCGAAGAGATTATTGAAAATTTAAAACACTATTCCATCACATCTGTACTTGGCAACCATGAACTTGCACTCTTGGACAGTGATTATTTAAAAACTTTTGGCTCTTCTGCAAGAGAAGCATTAAAAATTAATAAAAAAAAATTATCTGACAAAGCACTAAAATATATTGCAACCCTGCAACCATTCCTTGTTCGATATGGGTGCCGCTTTGTTCATGGAATGCCGCCGGATATGATTACAAGATATATCTTTAATGAATCAAAGCAAAGAATAATCAATATAATTACACGGTTTAAACAAAAAATTACTTTTGTGGGACATACACACCAGCTGGCCATCTATGGACTTGACCATGGTGTATTAGAAAAGAAAAAATTATTAAAATGCAGACTTTCTCTTGCAAAATCCAGGAAATATATTATAAATACCGGTAGTGTTGGACAGCCACGTGACAGCTATAATGAAGCTACGTATATTATATGGGATTCAGATCGATATAAAATTGAATCAAGGTTTGTTCCCTATGATTACCACAATGCTGCAAAAAAGATTAAAAAAGCAGGCATACCAGAACAATATGCTGAGATATTGAAAAAACAAAAAGGAGAACTTAATGCACAAATTATTAAATGACAGCCCGGGAGAAAAAATTATGCTTCTGGGTAATGAAGCAATTGCAAGAGGTGCCATTGAAGCTGGAGTGGCTTTTGCCACTACCTATCCTGGTACGCCATCTTCTGAAATATCTTTGAATCTTTTCCAGATGTCCCAGGAAACAGATTTGTATTTTGAATACAGTACCAACGAAAAAGTAGCATTGGAAGTTGCAGCAGCAGCTGCTAACTCAGGACTTCGTACTTTCTGCATGATGAAGCATGTTGGATTGAATGTTGCGGCAGATCCTCTTATGACTCTGGCCTATGTGGGTGTTACAGGCGGGATGGTTATCCTTACTGCTGACGATCCTTCCATGTTCTCAAGTCAAAATGAGCAGGACAACAGGTATTATGCTAAATTTGGCAATCTGCCAATGCTTGAACCCTCTTCAGTGCCTGAAGCCAAAGAGATGATCAAATATGCATTTGACCTTTCAGAACAACTGTCTCAACCTGTTCTGCTGAGAACTACCACAAGGATCAATCACTCCAATGCCTTTGTAACTTTCGGTGATATGAAACCAAGGAAAACCAAAGGAGAGTTTATCCGGGAACCTTCAAGGTGTGTAACAGTTCCGGCTGTTTCAAGACAGCTCCATGCCAAAGTTCTTGAAAAAATGGGCAAAGCACAATCCATTGGCGAAACATCTGAATTAAATATAATTGAGGGATCAGGAAAATTTGGTATTATCACAAATGGTGTGAGTTTCCACTATGCCCTGGATGCTGTTAAAGATCTTGAT
>CAXMTQ010000035.1:0-14307 GCA_964196205.1 uncultured Desulfobacula sp. | reverse complement strand
CAGATGATATTGTAGATAGTTTAATTTGCAGGCAACTTTGGAAAATCCCTCGAGAAGAAAATCTTAGGGAAAAAGCTGATGAAATAGCTGATTTCGACTCAAATCTTTGTGTATCATTTTTGGATTTTTGTGGAGAATATATTTTTTCTTACATCAAAGAAAGGGCATCTATATAATTTATCCCAATTAGATACATATCATAGCGTTTCATTGTATTGCAGGGTGCTGAGACGTTTTGAAGAATGTTGGTTTACCACATTTATTAACATTAACGAAGTTTCTGAAAAATTTCCTGCAAACAGTTAACTCGGCGTTCCATGTCAACGCGTAAAATAAAAATAGGGTTATGCTATGATCTCATTTAATGAAATAAACGGCAAATCTATATCTGAGAATCTTCCTCGGTCTAATATTCTCGGTATCGGTGGAAGCCCGAGAAAAGGCGGGAATTCAGATGTGCTTTTGAGGAATATTCTGCAAGGAATAAAAGATACTGAAGTCACCTCTGATGTTGCCCAATTACGGGATTTTCAGTTCCAGCCATGTATTGGCTGCGAGAAATGCAGAAAGGATAAAATCTGTACTGGGTTAATGGATGGAATGTCTCTGCTTTATCCTAAAATAATTGATGCCAGAGGTTTAGTGCTTGTATCACCTACTCACAACTATAATATTACAGCAATAATGAAGGCTTTTATTGATCGTCTCTACTGTTTTTACAATTTTGACAACAAAAATCGTCCGGGTCAATGGTCAAGTCAACTGAATAATCAAGGACGTAAGGCTGTAATAGCAGCGGTATGTGAACAGAATAATAAAAAGGATATGGGTTTTACACTCGATGCCATGCGCCTTCCCCTTGAAGCATTAGGCTATGAAATTATAGATGAACTTGCAGTTTTTGGAGTGTTTTCAAAGGGAAAAATAAAAGAAAAAACCAAAATTTTAGCAAAAGCCTCCATGCTTGGAACAAGTTTAGCTGAATCTATTATTAAATAAACAGGTGCAGATATATCAGTTTACCTATAGGATTGCTCCAGCCTCACAGTATCGTAACAATCCTAAAGATTACAGAACAGCTGATTTTGAAGCAGCGTGTTGACTTAAATATTGAGTTGAAATAAAGATAGAACAGCAGGAGAAAAAAGATTGTTAAATGTTATTTTTACAGGAAGATTATATTTTTGTTGAAATACTAAATTCTTATGGAGTGTTCTGATGTCAGCACAGTTTTATCGAGATTTTGAACCCGAAGATTTACCAGTTCCAAATAAACAGGTCATGCAGTTGATTCAATATACTTTGCGGGAGGATGCTGAGATTGATACATTAACAAAGTTGATATATGTGAATCCTGCATTAACTGCACAGCTTCTCGGACTTGTCAATTCAGCTTTTTTTGGATTCCGTCAAAAAATTCAAACTATATCTGATGCTGTTATTGCCATGGGCATGGATAGCCTTAGAAATCTGGTTTTATGTTTTGCTGTAAAAGAGGCTCTTGCAGACAAAGATATTCCAGGATTTGATATTGATATTTTCTGGGAGGATTCCATTAGAAGAGCTGTTGCTGCCAAGCAGCTTGGATACCTTATAAATGGGCCCATTGAAGAAGCCTTTACAGCTGGAATGCTGCAGGATATTGGTTTATTGATCCTTTTTCTTATGGAACCGGATAAAGCTGATAGATGGCCACTGTTAAGATCAAATCTTCCCCAAAAACGTTATGAGATGGAAGAGGAGTTATTTCATACTACCCATGATCATGTTGGTTCACTGTTGATAAAGAGATGGAACCTGCAAGAACTCTATATTTTTTCAATTGGTTATCATCATTCACTGTTTGACAACAAAAAAACCGGAATTTATGGGTATGAAAAAAACCAGTCTGATCTGGCTGGAATAATGCACCTCTCTGATTTATGCAATGCTGTTTATACCAGTCATGATAAGCCGGAAGCCTTAAATATCCTTAAAAAGGAGTCAAAAAAAATTTTCAACCTAACAGGCGATCAGATTGAATTTTTGTTATCCTTATTGCCGGACCAGGTAAAAGAGACTTCTGATGCATTACATATTTCTGCAGGGCATCAAATAGATTTTGATATTATATTGAGCCAGGCTAATAGAAAACTCATTGAAGATAATATCAGTTATCAAGAGTTGACCTGGCAGCTGCAAAATTCATTAAAACAGCTGGATGAATATGCTGCCAAGTTGGAAGCAGAACTTGATATAGCAAGAGAAATTCAGCAAAGCCTTCAGCCTGATATTGAAAAGATTCATCAGGTTGGTGCATTTAATATTCCAGCCTTTCATCTGTCAGGAGATTTTTATGATTATTTTGCCAAGGAAGACGGTACCATCTGTTTTTGTATTGGAGATGTTTCAGGAAAAGGGACATCCGCTGCCCTGCTCATGGCAAAGGCCATATCCCTTTTCAGGTGTTTGTGTAAAGTTGTTGATGATATCAGTACCATTGTTCAACTTATGAATAATGAACTTTTTGAAACAACTGTCAGGGGAATGTTTGTTACATTTGTCGGGGGTTGGTTAGATCCGCATTCCAAAAAACTTGATATCATTAATGTGGGACACCCCCCGCCATTTCTGGTTGATGATAAGGCAATCACAAAAATTGAAGCAGCTGACCCGCCTCTCGGGGTGATGCCAGGAGTAATACATCCGGCAAAACAGTTTTCACTACAAAACAGCAGATTGTATCTTTATACAGACGGTTTTACAGAAGGCCGGTTAAAAAATAAAGGCAGAAAAGAGATTGAAAAAGAGTTGGGATTAAAAGGTTTTTTACGGTGGCTTGTTCAGTCAAAACAGATGTCGCTTGAAGAGCAGATGGGATGGATAAAAAAAGAGTGCAGTAAACATCTTGCTCCTCAGTCAGATGATTTGACACTGATGATATTGTCAGGAGAGTAATTTTTTAACCATTTTGATTTTATTAAAACCTTGTGAAGTCTGAGTATATTCAACCATATCCATGACTTGTTTTATAATATGAACCCCAAGCCCTCCGGGCCGGACCTTGCTTACATCTCTTGGTTCAAAGGAATTGATATCAAATTTAAGGCCTTTATCAATAATTGAGATGGTTAAAATTTTTGCTTTTACATTAATGGTCAGGTCAATTTTCTGGTTATAGTCATTTTTATAACCATGCTTGATAATGTTGGAGCAGGCTTCAACTACTGCAAGAATAATATTTTGTGAATCCTGTTCTGAAACTTTGATTGTTAACAAAACATTGGTAATCAAGCTTCTCACACTTCTGAGGTTTTCAGGGTGTGATTTTATACTTAAACAGACAGGTTTTATTTTTTTCTCGTTATGTTGTGAAAATACCAGCAGAGTCAGGTCATCGCTTCTGCCTTGAGTTATTGTGAAGTCATCAACTTTTTTTATGATTTGTTTGATAATAAAGTCAGGATCATTTGGGCATGTCTTAATCTCTTCTAAAAGCCTTTCCATACCAAATAACTTGCCATCATAGTTTTTTGCTTCAATGACACCATCAGTATAAATAATAACACTTGAATCTTCTCCAAGTAGAAATATCTCCTGGTCATATTCGGCATCTTCTATTATACCAAGGGGCAGACCTTTTATATTTTCATGGCATAAAAGCTTTGTTCCTTCAATATTTGAAAAAATGGGACATCCATGACCAGCGTTGGCAATCAGTAAACGGTTCTCTTGTGTATCGAGAAGCATGTAAACAAGGGTAACAAACATACCTTTTTTTGCTCTTTCACATAAGACTTTATTCATCTGGGTTAAAAGTTCTTTGGGTTCAGGGTATAAAAGTGTATAATATTGCAGATCACTGGTCAGTCGTGCCATGAAGAGGGAAGCTGAAATTCCTTTCCCGGAGACATCTCCCAGAACAATCCCCAGTTTATTTGCAGGCAGTTTGAAAAAATTATAAAAATCACCTCCGATTTCATGGGCAGGTTGATTTGATGCAGCAAATTTATAATTTTTAATTATTGGAAGTTCCTGGGGTAAAAAACTTGCCTGTACCTCCCTTGCAAGTTTTAAATCCCTTTCCAGTGTCTCTCTTTTAAGAATGATTTTATGCATTTTTGCTGTATCAATGGCAACAGCAGCACTACTGCTGATGGTAATCAGCATTTCAAGTTCTTCAGCAGAAAAGAAAAATGGTTTGATCATCTTGTTGATAACCTGGATAACACCTATGACCTCACCTCTAATCTTAAGGGGAACGCACATCATGGCCTTGGTACGATAATTTGTTTTTTTGTCAATCTCTGAAGAAAATTTAGAGTGGAGGTAAGCATCTTTAATTTTAAGAGGTAATCCCGTTTCAGCAACAAATCCTGCAATTCCCTGCCCCTTTTTTAAATTGTAGATCTCTTTGATCTCTTCACCAGCTTCACCAAGGCTGATATGAAATGTCAGATCTTTAGTCTTATCATCAATTAAAAGCATACTGACAGCATCTGCAACAAGTGTTTTTTTAGTGGTTTCCATGAGTTTGGTTAGCAAGTTCCCTATGGAAAGCTCTGAATTGATCAAGTTGGATATTTTAATGCAGTTGGACAGACGTTCAATTCTGGTGATATAGGTTTGAAGATCTGGTGAATCATCAGTGATCATATTTTTTTTATCTATTGTCATATTAGATTTTTATATAAAGCCTTACATGGTTTGTCAATCTTTGTGATTATCGTTGACATGGTAAATATGGTAAGTTATTTATAAATGTCCATGAACTGATAAATGATAAAGAGATATGATTAAAGTAGACAATCTTGTAAAAAAATATGGTGATGTCAAAGCGTCAAACCATTTAAGCTGCCATTTTGAAAAAGGAAAAATCACTGTTATCCTTGGAGGAAGCGGTTCTGGGAAAAGTACTCTGTTAAGGCAGATTACCGGTCTTGAAAAACCAGATTCCGGGGCTGTCTATTTTGATGGTATGGATATTACAATCATGCCTAAAAAGAAATTATATGAAATCAGAAAAAAAATGGGTATGTTGTTTCAGGGATCTGCTCTTTTTAATTACCTGAATATTTTTGAGAACATAGCGTTCCCTCTGCGTGAACATACAAAAATTGCAGAGAGCGTTATAAAAACAATTGTGACAATGAAACTTGAGATGGTTGGATTAAGAGGCACTGAGCATTTGATGCCCTCCCAGTTGTCCGGGGGGATGACCAAACGAGTAGGACTTGCCCGTGCCATTGTAATGGATCCTAAAATTATATTTTATGATGAGCCAACTTCAGGGCTTGATCCCATTTCAACCGGTGTTATTGATAAACTTATCAAGGATCTTAACAGGGCATTGAATATAACATCTGTCGTGGTTTCCCATGATATTGAGTCCTGTTTCAGGATCGCAGATAATATTATTCTTCTTTTTTTAGGGGAGATTATAGCCATGGGAACTGCTGAGGAGATAAAAAACAGTAAAGATTTAAGGGTAAAGCAGTTTATCAACGGAGAACCTGAGGGCCCAATACCTTTTACACGTACTGATAAGAATTATCTTGATGAAATTTTATTTTACTGAAGGGGAGTGTTTAATTTTGCAGATTGCAGCATCAATTTGTCGCTCCACCTTAAACCGCTTGCAGATATTTGGCAGAAGTACGATTTTTTTGTTTGTTGCTTTTTTTCAGGCCTTCTTACCTCCATTGAGATTTTCCCGTTTTGTCAAAGAGGTTGAATTTATTGGATCAAAATCATTTTTGATTGTTTTTATCACTGCCCTTTTTACTGGTATGGTCCTGGGGATTCAAGGTTATTACTCTTTAAGCCAGTTTGGAGCAGAGGCAGCTCTTGGTGTCATGGTTGCTCTTTCAATTATCAGGGAACTTGGACCGGTTCTTTGTGCATTGATGGTTACAGGCAGAGCTGGATCTGCCATTGCAGCAGAAATTGGTATAATTAAGATTACAGACCAGTTTCCTGCCCTTGAAATGATGGCAATTGATCCGATCAAATATGTGATCAGCCCTAAAATAATTGCCGGGATAATTTCTCTGCCGCTTTTAACAGCCTTTTTTGATCTTGTGGGCATTGCCGGAGGTTACCTTGTTGGGGTTAAGCTGCTCGGTGTTAACGAAGGGGCTTATATCGGTAAAATGGTTACAGCTATCACGTTTACAGATATTTACGGAGGAATTTTAAAATCTTTTTGTTTTGGTGTTTTGATCACCTGGATATCAACATTTATGGGATTTACAGCAGAACCCACCACTGAAGGTGTAAGTCGTGCAACTACTAACACAGTTGTTATCACTTCACTTTCAATCCTTGTTTTGGATTATATCTTGACATCTTTATTACTATAGGATTTAAATTATTCATCATGTATGGGAAAAAAACAGAAATTTCAGTAGGCATTTTCATGATACTGGGCATTGCCTGCCTGGTATATTTGTCTGTTAACCTGGGTGGTATTGATCTTTTTGGATCTGACTCATTTGTAATTGAAGCAAGATTTGGATCCATAGAAGGTCTTGAGGTAGCGGCTTCCGTAGAGATTGCCGGTGTGCCAGTGGGTAAAGTGAAGAGAATTACACTTGAGGAGAATGAAGCACTTGTGCAGATGGAAATAAAGAATGGAACTCAGATCACAGATGATACAATTGCGTCCATTCGAACAAAAGGAGTTATAGGGGACAAGTTTGTCAAGTTATCTCCGGGCGGTTCTGATGACCTATTGGAAGATCAGGGCTTTTTAATGAATACAGAGTCTGCTATAAGTCTGGAAGAACTCGTCAGTAAATATATTTTTAAAAAGTGATAAATTATGAGTTTTAAAATTAAAAGTGAAGAAAAAGAAAATATTGGTGTCATTAGTGTTAAAGGTGAAGTCGACATGTTTACATCTCCAAACTTGCGGGAAAAACTGCTTCCTTTTTTTAAAAAAAATGTGAAAGGGATTATAGTTGATCTTTTCGAGGTATCATTTATGGACAGCTCTGGTATAGCAACCCTTGTGGAAGGGCTTCAGTGGAGCAAAAAAAATAGCAGGAAATTCATACTGACCGGGCTGGGGACAAATGTGAAAAATGCACTTGCACTTACAAAACTTGACAATATCTTTAATATAGAAACTGATAGAGATGATGCATATAGAAAACTGTGTAGCAGTTAGAAAATTTCGGTTTATTTGGAGGAGGTATGAATGAAACGGTTTAGAATAATTATTCTTGCTCTTTTGGTACTCTGGCTTTTTATTCCAGTAAAAAATACCTTGGCATCACCCGTTCAAGATCAGTTGAAAGTCACTATTGATAATGTTTTAGAAATATTACGGAACCAATCTCTTAAAGGAGATGAAAAGAGAGAAGAGAAAAAAGAATCCCTTCGCAGGGTAATTCATGAAAGATTCAGCTTTGAAAAAATGTCACAGTTAAGTCTTGCCAGACATTGGAGAAAAAGAAGTGATGAAGAAAAAAAGGTTTTTATTGAGATGTTTGGCCAGCTTCTTGAAGAGACCTATATATCCAAAATAGATGACTATACCGATGAAGAAGTGGTTTATGTAAAAGAATTTGTAAGAGAAAAGAAAGCACAAATTTACACAAAAATTATTACAGATACGGTTGAAATACCAATTGATTACAGAATGTATAAAACAAAGGATGGAAAATGGATGGTTTATGACCTGGTGATTGAAGGTGTAAGCCTTGTGGGGAATTATCGCTCCCAGTTTGATCAAATTCTGCGAAAAGAGCCCTATGAAAAATTAGTAGAAGATCTTAAAAAGAAACTTGATAACTGATTATTAATATAAACATGAAAAGCATATTTAATTAAGGAGAGTAAGCATGGAGTTCAATTCTGTTGATGAAATATTAAACTTTGCCTCGGATAGAGAGAAGGAGGCAGTAGAATTTTATACAATGTTAGCCAAAGAGGCGACCAAAGCATCACTTAAAGAGATTTTTGAAAGCTTTGTAAAAGAGGAAGAAAAGCATGTTGCAATGCTTTCCAATATTGAAGGGAACAAAGAAAAAATAGATTCCTATGAATTTAAAGAAATTAAGGATCTTAAAATCAGTAATTATATGGTGGAAACAGAATATAAAGAAGGAATGCCCATGCCTGATATTCTGAAACTTGCCATGAAAAAAGAGGAAAGTGCAGTTAAACTCTATTCTGATCTTGCAGCAAAGACAGATAATGACGATGCTAAGAAATTGTTTATGATTCTTGTCCAGGAGGAGGGAAGACATAAGTTTGCACTGGAATCAATGTATGATGACTATCTGGCAGATCAAGATAATTAGCGGTTTTCGATGGGACACTAACTAAATAATCAATGGATTTACGACCTTTATTCAGGCCATCAACCATGGCAGTTATCGGAGTTTCAACATCCCATGACAGTCATCCTGCCAATGTGATCTATAATAAAAATCATCTGCGGTATCCTGTTAAAACATTTCCCGTAAACCCCAAAGGTGGACTTGTTAACAGGGAAACACTTTATAAAAGTATTGAAGATATTCAAGCAGATGTTGAAACAGACATTGATCTGGCAGTTATTGCAGTACGTGCCAAATTTGTCCCAGGTGTAGTGGAACAGTGTATAAAAAATCAAGTTGGTGGTGCTGTGATAATTTCCGGCGGATTTTCAGAAGCAGGGAATTCAAGTCTACAGCAAAGAGTCGTTGATATGGCAAAAGAGGCTTCTTTTCCTTTTATAGGTCCAAACTGCCTTGGTATTTACGCGCCTGATTATGTGGATACTTTTTTTCTTCCCGGGGAGAGGATTATTCATCCTGACAAGGGTAATATTGGTTTTGTCTCTCAAAGCGGTGGAGTCCTTGTGGATCAAATGGTTAAATTTGCAGGTCAGGGAATTGGCATATCACTCGGTGTCAGCATCGGAAACAAGGCTTGTATCAGAGAAACTGATATGCTGGAGTGGTTTGATCAAGATCCGGGTACAAAGGCGATTGCTTTTTATATTGAAGGATTTGACAGAGGTGAGGGGCGCGAATTCATAGAAAAAGCAGGACGTTGTTCCAAACCAGTAATTGTTTTTAAGGCAGGAAAAAGTAAAAAAGGTATTGAGGCAGCATCCAGTCACACTGCTTCCCTTGCAGGAGATTACAGAGTTTTTTCCCAGATTATGAATCAGTATTGTGTAGCTGAAGCAGACAATGAATATGAACTGACATCCTTTTGTGAATCTTTAAGCTGTTACTCAAAAGCCATGAATGGAAATGTAGGTATTCTCTCTTTGAGCGGCGGACATGGTGTTATTGCTGCGGATGCCTGTGAACTGCACGGAATGTCCATACCCAGGATAGAACAGGCCACAATGGATACCATTCAAGGAAAACTTTCTGAGGAGATAAAAAATATTGTTTCCCTTGTAAACCCTCTCGATCTTACCGGCAGTTCAATTGATAGTGATATTATTACCGCTGCAACGCACCTTTCAAGGGATAAAAATATAGATTGTGTCCTTGCATTGTTGCTTCCATATTCACCGGGTATTTCAGCTGATATAGGTGCAAAACTGAGCCAGGTAGCCAGGAATGAAGACAAACCCATGATAGCTTATGTTCCCAATGAAGATAAATATAGAATCATAATAGAAGGGTTTGAACTCAATAATATTCCAGTGGCCTCCTCTGTTGAAGGAGCAGTGCTCATGGCAAAAGCATTGAAAAGGTATCAGCCGTGTTAAAAAAAAACAGTTGGAATATAATTAAAAACAGCCAATCCCTTGGCTGGGTGCTGGAGCCCGATGCAAAGGAATTGATGAAATTAGAGGGCTTTGACATCCCTGACAATGTTTTAACCAACTCCTTTGAAAGAGCAAACCAGTTCATGGAGGATTCAGACTCTCTTGTTGTGGTAAAAGCTGTATCAAAAAAAATACTGCATAAAACAGAACAAAAGGCTGTTGTTACCAATATTGCTTCAAGCAGTCATCTTAAAAAGGAGATGGCAAGACTGCAAAAACTTGACGGGTGTGAAAATATTCTTGTTGAACAGATGGTTGAGGGGATTGAACTTATTATTGGGGCAAAAAATGATTTTCAGTTCGGACCCGTTGTTGTTTTTGGCATTGGCGGTACATCCGTGGAAATTTATAATGATACTGCCATCAGAATGGCACCTCTCAGAGAAAATGATGTTTTATCAATGGTGGAATCCTTAAAAGCAAAGGCCATTCTTTTCGGGCATCGAGGAAAACCGGGTGTTAATATGAAAATTTTAACTCGTCTGATTGTTGATTTTTCTTTGTTAATAATGGATTTACAGGATGATATGGAATCCATTGATATGAATCCTGTTATCTGCACAAAGAATCAATGCATAATAGCCGATGCAAGAATAATGTTGCAAAACACACCATTGTAAAACAAGCCAGGTCTGTACACTACTGCATCATAATGTTGAAAAATAAACAAAATATGCATCGGAGAGAGTATGTGTGTTCTTAAAATCCTGTTAATTTTATTTTTTTTAAACTGCTCATTGGTATATGCCCAAAACAAACCTCCTGCAAGGGTGGTCACCTCAAAAATTGTTTTTCAGAATGTTGCACATAACAGATCTTTTATTGGCACGCTCTATTATGAACGAATCAGTCATCTCTCTTCAGAAGTCACAGGACTTGTAACAAAAATCAATGTCAAAACCGGAGATAAAGTCAATCAGGATTCATCTCTAATTTATCTGGACAGACAAATACTTGAAAAAGAGATCCTGATCCATAAAACAAGGATTGAACAGGAAAAGCTTAATATAAACCACATGCAGAAAAAATATCATAGAGTAGAATCTTTGTTCAAAAAAGGGACAATAAGCGAAAATGATTATGATGATGCAGAATTTGCATTGAAAGAAGCTCTTTTAAAAGAAAAATCTGATAGAACAATTCTGGAAAAGTTGCTTATTCAAAAGAGCAAAAAAGTAATTAAAGCTCCTTTTGATGGAATTATTCTGGAAAAAAATGTGGATTCAGGCGACTGGGTTCAGCCGGGAAAAGTTTTGCTTCGTATAGGGTCAGTTAATGATCTTTTTATAAAAGTACCTGTGGCAGAGACCCTGTTGAAATTTATTTTTCAAGGTCAGAAAGTGCCTGTAATCATTACGGCCTATAATAAAAAAATGGTTGGAACAATTGAAAACCTATCTCCAGAAGCAGATGCAAAAACCAAAAATATCTTTTTAAAAATTCGGATTCCCATGATCAACAGGGTTGCCGAGAACATGTCTGCCACTGTATTTATTCCCACAAGCACAGAAAAGAAACTGGCAATGATATCAAGGGATGCACTGGTAAATTTCCAGGGCAAAGATTTTGTCTATACAATAAAAGAGAAAAAAGCAGTCATGCTGCCAATAAATATTGTTACATATCTCGATAATATGGTAGGTGCGGATAATGAGCATTTTGTTCAAGGCATGCCAATAGTTGTTGAAGGTAATGAACGACTGCAGCCGGGTCAGGCAGTTGTAACTGTTGGAGAGTAATTAATGGATATTATCCGCTTTTTTATCAACAAACCTGTAACTGTTGCCGTGGGCGTAACCATGGTGGTTATGTTCGGGTTTATTGGTATTCAAAAACTTCCGGTTCAACTCACGCCTGATGTTGAAACTCCTTTGATCACAGTGAATACAGCCTGGTATGGTGCCACACCCTTTGAGATTGAAAAAGAGATCATTGAAAAGCAGGAAAAAGTTCTAAAGGGGTTGCAGGGACTGACCAAGATGGAGAGTTCGAGCTACAACAGCCTCGGCACCATAACTCTCTCTTTTCAGATCAATATAGATCTGGACGATGCCCTGCTAAGGGTGTCCAATAAATTATCCGAGGTCAGCAACTATCCGGAAAATGTAAACAAACCAACCATAGAGTCTTCCGGAGCCAACAGCTCACCCATCATCTGGATGGTTATGAAAACAAAACCAGACAACACAGAGCATATTAATCAGTTTAAAACTTTTTTTGAGGATAGTGTCCGTCAGCATCTTGAGCGAATTAATGGTGTTGGTTCCCTTTTAATTTTCGGCGGCACTGAAACAACTCTGGATGTGATAATTGATGCACAGAAAATGGCTCTCTATAATGTTTCAATCAATAATATCATCACATCCATCCGCCAGACAAACAAAAATATTTCCGCCGGAATTCTGGGCATGGCCAAGAAAAATTACCGTATCAGAACCATAAGTCAGTTTCAGACCAAAGATGACGTCCTTGATGTGGTTGTCTTTGATGACGGAATAAAGCGGGTTTACCTGCGGGATATTGCCCGTGTTAAAAAAGGATATAAAAAAGAGAGTTCCTCAGTATTGCATAATGGTGAACAGGTAGTCGTGGTTGCTGTACGAAAGGAAAAAGGAGCCAATGTTCTCAATATGACAGACCTGGTGGAAAAAGCGGTCCATCATTTGAACAAAACCATCCTTGCCAGTAACAAGTTAAGTCTTGAAATAGTTTATGATCAGCGCTCCTACATTAATACAGCAATCAATCTGGTGAAACGCAATATCCTCATCGGTGGTCTGCTTGCTATCTGCGTGCTTTTACTGTTTTTAAGAAGTGTAAGGGCCACATTGATTACAGGTATTGCGATACCTATTGCAGCTGTTGGCTGTTTTATCTTTCTCTGGCTGCTGGGAAGAAACCTGAATGTTGTGAGCATGGCTGGAATTTCCTTTGCTGTGGGTATGCTTGTGGATAACTCCATTGTAGTACTTGAAAACATTGATCGGCACAGCAAAAAAGGCAAAAGTGCTTTTAATGCAGCTTATGATGGAACAAGAGAGGTGTGGGGCGCAGTTCTTGCCTCCACAGCAACCACAATAGCAGTATTTTTGCCGGTTATATTTATTCATGAAGAGGCAGGACAACTGTTCCGTGATATTGCAATTGCAATTACTTCTGCAATTTTTTTGAGCCTTATTGTTTCAGTCTCCGTGATTCCAACTCTCTATAACCTGTTTTACAAAAAAGGGTATGCCACAAAGCAGGGCAGGCTGCAGAAAAGTTTTATAGGTTCGTTTCTTGCCGGTATTATATTAAATTTCAGCAAATTGTGCATGAAAAATGTGGTAACCCGACTATTAACGATTGTTTTGTTTACAACTCTCTCCATTGGTTTAACCTTCCAGCTTCTGCCAAGCGCTGAATACCTTCCCCAGGGCAATAGAAATCTTATTTTAAATATTCTTATACCGCCTCCTGGCTATTCTACAACTAAACTCAAAAACATAGGCAGAAATATATATGAAGAATCCAGGCCATATTTTGAGGAAGATGGCAAAGATGGCTTTCCAATGATTAAAAATATGTTTTTTGTAGGGGCTGATCGTGTCACGCTTTTTGGAGGGATAAGCACCCATGAAACACGTGCACGTGAATTGATTCCTCTTTTTAACAAGATAATGAGGTCAATTCCAGGTGTTTTTGGAGTCAGTATTCAGGCCGGGATTTTTCAGTCTGGAATTGGCGAGGGCAGAACAGTGGATGTCAATGTTTCAGGCGAAAAAATTCAAGATATTATCAATGCTTCATTTGCTCTGTTCAGTACCATAGGTGTAAAAATGGAACACTCCCAGGTTCGTCCGGTACCTTCCCTTGAAGCCAGTTATCCAGAGGTGAGAATAATTCCCAGAAAAGAAAAACTTGCTGCCAACGGTCTCTCAGCCCTGGATCTCGGTGTATATGTCGATATCCTCATGGATGGCCGTAAAATTGAAGAATATCGCCCCGAGGGGATAAAACAGAATGATCTGGTTCTTAAAGGCAAGATTTCTGCAGCCAGATCTCCCGAGGATATTTTGAACAGCACAATTGTAAACAGATTTGGAGATCTTATACGGGTGAGGGATGTGGCAGATATTTCATACAGTCAGGGTATGCCTCAGATAAATCACCTGGAAAGAGACAGGACAATTACCCTGCAGGTTACTCCACCTGCTGATCTCTCTTTGCAGAATGCCATGGAATTAATAGAAAATGATATCATCCCTCTGTTGGAAAAAGAGGGGAGACTTCAAAATGTCAGGGTGGACATTGGCGGAAATGCTGATAAACTTGTGGCCACAAGGAATGCACTTCAGTGGAATCTTCTGCTGGCATTAATCATTACCTATCTGTTAATGTCAGCACTGTTTGAAAATTTTCTTTATCCTTTTGTTATTCTCTTTTCTCTGCCTCTTGCCGGAGCAGGCGGTTTTGCAGGACTTTGGGCGGTAAATGCATTGATTGCTCCCCAGGGTTTTGATGTTCTGAGCATGCTGGGATTTATAATTCTGATCGGCACAGTTGTA
>CAXMTQ010000034.1:0-14471 GCA_964196205.1 uncultured Desulfobacula sp. | reverse complement strand
TGAAGATGAAACCACCAACCTTGATCTTGAAATAAGTGACTCTAAGGATGCTGAACAGATTGATGATGAGTTTACAGATGATATTTTTGAAGATGATGATGTTGAAGATGACTTAGACGATGATGATTTCTCAGATTTTGATCAGGTAGATGACTTTGACAATGATGGTTTCTCAGATGTTGATCAGGTAGATGATGAATTGGTAGATGATGCAGCAGATATTATAGCGGACGAACCTGAGATTGAACCAGATTTAGACAAAGTTGTGCCCAATGATTTTAATATTGACCAGGAACAGATAGAGACTATTTTGGAACGGATAATTGAAAAAAAGTTTGCCGATAAAATAGAAAGCATTCTGTTTGAGGTTATGGAAAATGTGATTGAAAAACAGATCGTTGAAATTAAGGAAAATTTACAAAAAGACCTTGAATAAATCGGTAATAACTGATTTCAAGGCAGTTTAAATACAATATTTTTAATATGATAAAATTTACAGGGGTTCTTATAAAAGATCCCCTTTTTCATTACTAAAGCAGGAGTTGATATATATGGGTTCGGATTCTCTGAACAAAGGTTATGAGCCGGCAGGCATAGAGGAAAAATGGTATAAATTCTGGCTTGATAACGGGTTTTTCAAAGCTGAGGATAAAAGTGATAAAAAAGCTTATTCCATAGTTATTCCACCTCCAAATGTTACTGGAGTGCTTCACATGGGACATGCCTTGAATAATGTCATCCAGGATATCATGTGCAGATACCAAAGGCTTTGCGGTGTCAATGTCCTATGGATGCCGGGAACAGATCATGCCGGTATTGCAACCCAGAATGTTGTTGAAAGAGATCTTGCAGCAAAAGGTTTGACAAGGGACCAACTTGGCAGAGAAGAGTTTATAAAACAGGTCTGGAAATGGCGTGAAAAATCCGGTGGAGCCATTATTAATCAGCTTAAAAGACTTGGTGCATCCTGTGACTGGGAGCGTGAGCGTTTTACCATGGATGAAGGCCTTTCCGATGCTGTCAGAAAAGTATTTGTAAGACTTTATAAAGAAGGACTGATTTATCAGGGCCAGTATATTATCAACTGGTGTCCAAGGTGTAAAACAGCTCTTGCTGATCTTGAAGTGGAATATGAAGAGAAAGATGCATACCTCTACTATATAAAATATCCCTTTGTGAATAAAAAAAAGGGGCTTACAGTTGCCACCACAAGACC
The DNA here is from genome assembly GCA_964196205.1 of uncultured Desulfobacula sp. Taxonomy (GTDB): domain Bacteria; phylum Desulfobacterota; class Desulfobacteria; order Desulfobacterales; family Desulfobacteraceae; genus Desulfobacula. Next base: position 13,255 of record CAXMTQ010000034.1, on the reverse strand, counting down.
TGAAACCATGTTTGGAGATACAGCAGTTGCTGTAAACCCGGATGATGAGCGGTTCAAAGATCTTAAGGAGAAAGAGGTGCTTCTTCCTTTGACCGACAGGAGCATTCCGATTATTAAAGATGATTATGTGGATATCGGGTTTGGAACTGGTGCCCTTAAGGTTACTCCTGCTCATGACCCTAATGATTTTCATCTTGGAGAAAAACATGGGTTGGAAAAATTAAAAGTCATTGATGATGATGGCATCATGCTTGAAGCTGCAGGGCAGTTTAAAGGTCTGGACCGGTTTGAATGCAGGGAAAAAGCTGTTAAAGCTTTAACGGACCAGGGTCTGCTCATTAAAAAAGAACCACTGAAACATAGTGTTGGTAATTGCTATAGATGCAGGACAGTGGTTGAGCCTTCTATTTCAAAACAGTGGTTTGTCAAAGTCGCTCCACTTGCAAAAAAAGCTTCTGATGCAGTAAAAAATGGACAAACCAGAATTATTCCTGATAACTGGTCTAAGACCTATTTTGACTGGATGGATAATATCCGGGACTGGTGTATTTCACGCCAAATCTGGTGGGGGCATAGAATCCCGGTATGGAAATGTTCTGATTGCAGCGAAATAATTGTTGAAGAGACAGATCCGGATATCTGCCCATCATGCGGGTCAAAACAGGTAATTCAAGAAACCGATGTTCTCGACACCTGGTTTTCAAGCGCACTCTGGCCTTTTTCAACCATGGGATGGCCGGAAAATACAGATCTTTTAAAAACTTTTTATCCCACCAATGTCCTTGTTACAGGCTTTGATATTCTTTTTTTCTGGGTAGCCAGGATGATGATGATGGGAGTTCATTTCATGGATGAAGTTCCTTTTAATGATGTTTATATCCATGCCCTTGTAAGGGATGAGCATGGGAAAAAAATGAGCAAATCAAAGGGCAATGTTATTGATCCTTTAAAAGTTATTGATGAATATGGAGCAGATGCTTTCAGATTCACACTTTCAGCTTTTGCTGCCCAGGGGCGTGATGTTAAAATGTCAGAATCAAGGGTGGAAGGATACAGGCATTTTGTCAACAAGCTTTGGAATGCATCAAGATTTGCACTCATGCATATTACATCAAAAGATATTAATATTGATTATGAAAAATTATCCCTTGCTGAAAAATGGATACTTTCAAGATGTGCTCATACGTCTTTACTTGTCAAACAGGGCATTGAAAACTATAAATTTAATGAAGCTGCATCTGCAGTTTATAAATTTGTATGGCATGAGTTCTGTGACTGGTTTATTGAAACTGCCAAGCCTGCACTTTATGACAAAGAAGGTGTGCAAAGAAGAAATTGTGCAAGAAGTGTGCTTTCAAAAGTCTTAAATGACACTGTTATCATGCTTCATCCTTTTATGCCTTTTGTTACAGAGGAGATATACAGCATTCTGCCCGGAACAAAAGGATCTGTTATGAAGGCATCCTATCCGTACGACAAAAAAGAGTATGGAATTTATAGGAATGAGATTGTTGAAAAAGATGTTGAATTTGTTTTTGATATGATTTCAGGTATCAGAAATATCAGAAGTGAAATGAAAATTCAACCTTCCATGAAGCTCAAGGTGCTTGCCCATACTGAGGATAAAAGAGAAAAAATTATTATCGCTGAAAATAAATCTTTTATTGTAAATCTGGCTACCCTGGAGAGTTTTTATTTTTGTGAAACTGACACTATCCCGTCATCCAGTGCTTCTTCTGTGACAGGAAATACAACCTGCTTTGTTATGCTTGAAGGTGTGATCAATTTTGATAAAGAGATAGCAAGGCTTGAAAAAGAGGTTGAAAAAAATACGAAAGAACTTCTTGGAGTGCAAAAAAGATTAAATAATGAAAGTTTTCTTGACAAGGCTCCGGACAATATAATCCAGAAAGTAAAAGCTCAGCATTCAGATCTTGAAGAGGAGAACAACAAGCTTAAAGAAAACCTGGAAAGAATAGTGAAAATGAAGTAAAATTTTTAAATTATGAACACAATAGATAATATAATTAAACTTGCTCTTTTTGAAGATTCAGGACTTGGTGATATTACAACGGAGAGTATTCTGTCACAAAACTTAAAAGGCAAAGGCGTGATTGTTGCAAAAGAATCTTTTATCCTGTCAGGAATTGAAGTTGCAAAAAAAGTATTTCAACTCCTTGACCCTCTTTGTAAACCTTTTTCTTCATTCTGTGATGGTGATTATATCAAGGATGGCGAAACTGTTTTTAAGATTGAATCAGACCTTTTATCACTTTTAAAAGGTGAGCGGGTTGCTTTGAATTTTTTACAGCGTCTTTCCGGAATTGCAACATTGACAAGAAGCTTTGTTGATGAACTTAAGTTTGAAAATGTTCGTTTGACTGATACAAGAAAAACCACTCCTGGATTGCGAAGCCTTGAAAAAGAAGCTGTAAGGGCAGGGGGCGCTTATAATCATCGCATGTCTTTATATGATGGCATTTTGATTAAAGATAATCACATTGCTGTTGCAGGTTCTATTAAAAAGGCAGTTAAAGCTGTTAAACAAAGAACATCCCATCTTATGAAAATTGAAGTAGAGGTGACAACTCAAGATGAGGTCATAGAGGCAGTTGAAGCAGGTGCAGAAGTTATCATGCTTGATAATATGAACTATGACCAGATGACCGCCGCAGTAAAATATATTGATAAAAAAGCAATTGTAGAGGCATCTGGCAATGTTTGTCTTAAAACACTCAATAAAATTGCAGCCACTGGAGTAGATGTGATTTCCTGTGGTGCTCTTACTCACCAGGCAAGAGCTGTAGATTTAAGCATGCGCATCCATGCTAATTGAAAGTTAAAAATTAATCAAAGGTGGCTTAATTTGTCTCTGCCGGTATCCTTGGATTTATAAAGAGCTTTGTCAGCCCGTTTGATAAATGTTTTGTAATCCTCTCCATCTATAAGCTCTGTTACGCCGATACTTATCTTAATTGATTGTTTTTCCCCGGGTTCAGGTTCAAAAATCAAATCACTGATAGTATCTTTTATTCTTGTTCCCACAACACATGCTTCTTCAATCCCGGTTTCCGGTAAAATAATAGCAAATTCTTCTCCTCCATATCTGTAGGCAGTATCCATGGATCTCATACACGATTTTATTGTTTTACCAATCTCCATGAGCACTCTGTCACCTTCAACATGCCCCCAATTATCATTATATTTCTTAAAAAAATCTATATCCAGAATTAATAGAGACAAGTCACGGGAATAACGCTTGTTACGCATGATTTCAGTTTTAATTTCAGAAAAAAAATGTCGTGAATTATAAAGTTTTGTTAAAGCATCGGTAATGGCCAGTTTTTCAAGTTTTTTTAATAGATTGATGCGTTCTTGTTTAATTTCAGATTCCCGTAATACTCTTGATATTCTAAGTTCTAACTCCTCAAATTTAAATGGTTTAAAAATAAAATCACTGGCACCGGCCTTGACTGCTTCTTCATAGGAGTATTCAGCACTATACCCGGTCATAACCATAACATCTGCATGATATTTTGATTTGATTTTTTTTGTCAGTTCAAGCCCGTCCATACCCTGCATCGTTATATCTGTAATAACAATATCAGCGCTAAATATTTGAAGTATATCCAGGGCTTGTTGTGCATTGGCAGCAGATTTAACCTTATAATTTTGAATGATTAAGAATTCTTCTACAGAATTTTTAATTGCCTCATCATCATCGACAACCAAAATGGAATATGTCATAGATTGTTCTCTCCATTTGCAGCTTTTGCTCAAAAGAGCTTTGCTTGACTATTTTCGACTCAATTGATAAATATATTCTTATAAAATTTTATGCTATGAGTACCGTGTTTGTCAATATATTTATATGAAATAACAGCTTACACCCTTTATTCTTTCATGTTTTGGTTTCTGCCCTTTAGGGTATGTGGCAGTTAGTTTGGAGTTCAATTGAAAATAGTAAAAAAAAATATTAGAAATTTCAGTATTATTGCGCATATTGATCATGGGAAGTCAACACTCTCTGACAGATTGATACAGCTTTCCGGCATTATTCCTGACAGGGATATGAAAGATCAGATCTTAGATTCAATGGATATAGAGAGGGAAAGGGGTATTACTATAAAATCCCAGACTGTCTCCTTGCCCTATACTTCACAGGATGGGACCCAATATCTTTTAAACCTGATTGATACCCCGGGTCATGTGGATTTTTCCTATGAAGTATCTCGGGCTCTTGCGTCTTGCGAAGGTGCTTTAATCATTGTTGATGCGAGTCAGGGAGTTGAGGCTCAAACTTTGGCCAATCTATACCTTGCCATAGAGCATGATCTTGAGATTATACCTGTAATCAATAAAATTGATCTGCCTTCTGCAGAAATCGACTGGGTTAAAGAGCAGATAGAAGAAGATCTTGGACTTGACCCTGAGAATATTTTGCTTGTATCTGCAAAAAAAGGGACTGGAGTGGATAAAATTATGCAGGCTGTTGTTAAAGGGATTCCTGCCCCAATTTCAACAGACGATTCTATTTTTAAAGCTCTTGTTTTTGATTCACATTATGATGCATTCAGGGGTACTATTGTACATTTCCGGATTTTTGAAGGCAGCATAAAAAAGGGTGATAAAATTGTGTTCATGTCCAATAATGCCCAATATAAAATAGAAGAGGTAGGACTGTTTCAAATAAAGCGCCAACCTCAAAATGAACTTGTGGCAGGCCAGGTAGGATACTTTATCGCCGGGATTAAAAACATAAGTGATGTTAAAACAGGGGATACCATCACAAAACCTGATAACAGATGTACAAATGCCATGAAAGGATTCAGAGAGCCCACACCTGTTGTTTTTTCTTCCATGTATCCGGTGGCTTCTGATGATTATGAAGAGTTGACGCTGGCACTTGAAAAACTCAAACTCAATGATGCAGCCCTTATATATGAAAAAGACAGCTCTGCCGCTCTGGGTTTTGGATACAGGTGCGGTTTTTTAGGGCTGTTACACCTTGAGGTTGTCCAGGAGCGTCTTGAACGAGAATATAATGTATCTCTTATTTTGACTTCTCCTTCGGTTATGTATGAGATTACTTATATGGATGGAACTGTCAAGATTATTGATAATCCTGTCCAGTATCCAGATCCTGCTGAAATTTCAAAAGTCCGGGAACCATTTATCAAGGCTTCAATTATTGTACCGGACAAGTATATGGGAAATGTTATGACGGTTTGCCATGAATTTCGAGGGGTTAGTCAAAATTACCAGTATTTAACCCGCAACCGTATGGAAATGAAGTTTGAACTTCCCCTGGCAGAAGTAGTATATGAATTTTATGACAGGCTTAAAAGTGTAACCCAGGGTTATGGATCATTTGATTACGAGGTTGCAGGATACCAGGATACTGACCTTGTAAAGCTTGATTTTCTCATTAACAGTGAAAGAGTAGATGCCTTATCCCAGCTGATTCACAGGGATAAATCCGAAGCAAGAGCCAGGACAGCATGTAAAAAACTTAGAGAAGAAATTCCAAGGCAGCAGTTTAAAATACCCATCCAGGGAGCCATTGGAGGCAAGATTATCTCCAGGGAAACCATTTCAGCTTTTAGAAAAGATGTAACTGCAAAATGTTATGGTGGTGATATTTCAAGAAAACGAAAGCTTCTCGAAAAACAGAAAAAAGGAAAAAAGAGAATGAAAATGGTTGGGTCTGTTGAGATTCCCCAATCTGCTTTTTTGTCTGTATTAAAAACAGATTAAAACAATAAAAATTAAGGAATAACTAAAATGAATCATAATTTAAAAATAAACAATAATATTTTAGGTGAACTAAATGGACTATGAATGCATAATTTATGAAAAACAAGATCAAATTGGTCTTATAAAACTTAATCGACCTAAAGTGCTCAATGCCATGAACCTGCAGCTCTGGATTGAGATGCAGGATATCCTTGAAGATGCAAAGCAGGACAGCAATATTAAAGCTTTGATTATTACAGGAGAGGGCAGGGCTTTTTCAACCGGAGCAGATCTTAAAGATTCCAAGGGTAGAAGCATTGAAGATTACAGAATATATCTTGAGTCTTTACAGGAAGCATCAAGAAAGATTATAAAATTTGAAAAACCTACCATTGCCGCCATTAATGGATATGCTCTTGGTTCCGGCTATGAGCTTGCCCTTGCCTGTGATATCAGAATCGCAGCAAAAGAGGCACTTATTGGCTCACCTGAAGCAAGGGTAACCTCCTCTGTAACAGGAGGTGCTTTCAGGCTTGTTCAAGATCTAGTGGGACCAGGCAAGGCAAAAGAGCTTTTGTTTACAGCAGAAAATATTACAGGTGAAGAAGCTGAGAGGATCGGACTTGTTAATAAAGCAGTGCCTCTTGATGATCTTATGGATGAATCCTATGCCATGGCCAAAAAAATAGTTATCAACTCTGCTTTTTCCTTAAAAGAGATTAAAAAAGGATTTCTTATGGCCCAGGGAGAATGCAGTCTTGAAGCATTAATGGATTATGAAATTGAAGCTTGTCTTGCATGTGTTTCAACTAAAGAGAGAGAAGCGTCTCTTGATAATTTTGAGCAGAGAAAAAAATAAGGAATATAAATAATGTTAGATAAAGTGCTTAATGCAAAATCTGTTGCAATTATCGGTGCTTCAAAAAGTAAAACAAAACGAGGGTACCAGGCAATAAAAACCTTGAAAGCTGATGGCTATGAAGGTGAAATTTACCCGGTAAACCCCAAAGAAGATATGATTCTAGGTCTCAAGTGTTACAAGGATATAACACAGATTCAAGGAGATGTTGATCTTGCCCTTATTACAACTCCGGCAAAAACAATACCAGGGATATTAAGAAAGTGCGGTGAAAAAAAGGTCAGCGGCGCTGTAATTATTGCAGGTGGTTTCAGGGAACTTGGAAAAGAGGGAAAAGAGTTGGAAGCTCAGGTTATTAAGGCTGCCAGGGAAACCGGGGTAAGATTAATAGGTCCTAATACTTCCGGCATGATTAACCTTAAATCCAATATGAACCTTGTGGGAATTGAAAATGCTCCAAAGGGCAGTATAGCACTTTTATGCCAGAGCGGGAATATGGCACTGACTCTTATTACCGAAGCTACCATTCGCAAACACGAAGGGTTTACCTATTATGTTGGAGTTGGTAATGAATCAGACATTAAATTTCATGAATATCTTGAATTTTTCAGAAATGATCCTGAAACCAAATCCATTCTCATGTATGTGGAAGGCATGAGTGAAGGAAGAAAATTTTTGCAGGAGGCACATAAAACATGTATTAACAAACCCATTGTTTTATTAAAAAGCGGGCGCTCTGCTACAGGGAAAAAATCAGCAGGATCTCATACAGGTTCTCTTGCTGGAATGAGCGAAGTTGCAAAAAGTGCTTACGAGAGGGCAGGAATTGTTGTGATTGATAATTCAGATGAACTTTTTCCAGTTGCCCAGACTCTTTCAAGCCAGCCTGTTATTAAAAGCAACTCCATTGCAATTCTTGCTGATGGGGGTGGTCATGCAACAATAGCAGCTGATCTTTTAACAGATCATGGTGTTAATATGCCTGAGCTTTCTGAAAAAACCAAGGAAAAATTAAGAGCAATCCTGCCGGATGCAGCATCGGTCAGAAATCCTGTTGATGTTGCAGGCGGAACAGATTCTGATCCAAATGTGTTTGCTGATTGTGCAAAAATCATTATTATGGACCCTAATGTGGGAGGTCTTCTTGTTGTGGGGCTGTTTGGCGGTTATGGTATAAGATTTGAAGAGAGCCTTGCTGTTGGAGAAGAAGCTGCTGCCCACAGATTCGGAGCAATGATAAAAAAGAGAAAAAAACCTATTATTGTTCACTCTCTTTACAGCTCATATGAATCCCATGCCTTGGATCTTCTGCGGCATTATAATATCCCGGTTCATGATTCTCTGGATATTTCATGTAAATGTGTAGCATCCCTGTGTAAATATGGTAACTATCTTAAAGCATACCACGGGAAAACCAATTTTGTTTTTAACTGGCGTGCCAAAGCAAAGACCGAGGGTCAAAAAATTATTGAAAATGCCAGAAAAGAGGGACGGAATGTCCTTCTTGAGCATGAAGCAAAGCAGTTAATCAAACTGCATGGCGCACCAACATATGCAGGAGAGGTTGCAACAAGTGGAGATGAAGCATGGCAGATTGCAAAAAAAATCAAGGCCAATAATGGGAATAAAGCCGGTGTTGTATTAAAAATTGTCTCTCCTGATATTTTGCATAAAAGCGATGCTAATGGAGTTAAGCTTAATCTAAACAAAGAAAAAGAAGTTAAAAACGGTTTTATACAGATTATAAAAAATGCAAAGAACTATAATGCTGATGCAGATATTCGCGGAGTCCTGGTTGCTCCCATGGCGCAAAAAGGTCTTGAAATTATAATTGGAACAAAAATTGACGAGCAGTTTGGCCCTGTAATAATGTATGGTCTTGGCGGTATCATGGTTGAAATCATGAAAGATGTTACTTTCTGGGTCTTGCCTGTCTTTCCTGCATCCTGCAAAAAAATGATAACCGAAACCAATTCTTCTATTCTTCTGGATGGTGTAAGAGGGCAGAAAGGTTATGATAAAAAGAGTTTAAGAAAGCTTTTATCCATGTGCTCTGAGCTTATAGAATCTTATCCTGAAATTGAAGAGATGGACCTTAATCCCGTTATTCTCTATGAAACAGGTCTTGATGTTGTAGATGCAAGAATAATTCTTAAAAAATAAATATAATTTATTATATAATAAGCATTCAAAATTTTGGCTTTACAAAATAGTTTGTTGGTTGTATGTTTTTTTGTGGGGCAAAAACATTATAAAAAAAAGGATAAGGTTATGAAAAAACTTTTAGCAGTATCATTCTTTTTTATTACTTTAATGTCTGTTTTAATATCTGCAAATCAGGTTTGTGCTCAGGAACGTTTTATTGACAATGGCGATGGTACAGTAACAGATACATTGTTAAATATTATGTGGGCTGCAAGTGACAACCAGGGAGACATTAACTGGAGAGAGGCTCAACAATGGGTTAAATACACTTTCCCTTATACTATTAAAAACAGTTATGACAACTGGCGCCTGCCAACTATTGATGAACTCAAAACACTTTTTGATGGTGATAATGAATATGAATCCGAATGTGGACAGAATCTAAAAATTGTTCCGGCAATTGAGCTTACCTGTGGATGGGTGTGGGCATCGGAAATGAAATTTATTTCAGCCAAATTGTTTAACTTTCACAGGGGATACTCCTATACCGACAGAATTGGAAAATATAAAAAGTATAGAGCTCTGCCCGTGCGTGACCTGGAATAAACAAATATTATTTAAAAGGTTAACACCTCTGGATAATATGCATTAAGATAGATTGTGTGAGTGATATAAACCACGACCTTATCTGAAAATTACTTATGACTTTAAAATTTGATTGTGGAATATAGGTTTTATTGATTCATCTAAATATTCAAAAATACGAAAGGAGGTAGAAAAAACATTTAATTCTATAATTATACTATAATTTTTAACATTTAAATCAAGGAGTTTTATTATGAAAAAAGGATTAATTCTTGCTACAGCTTTTTTGTTTACCATGGTACTTTTTATGGGCTCTTCTGTTACTGAAACCCAGGCAAAAACAACTTTTGTAACAATTGGAACTGGCGGTATTACAGGTGTTTACTATCCAACAGGTGGCGCAATTGCCAAAATTGTTAACAAAAAAAGAAAAGAGTATGGTCTTCGCTGCACAGTTGAATCAACAGGTGGTTCTGTATTTAATATCAATGCAATTATGGCAGGAGACCTTGAATTTGGTGTTGCCCAGTCTGATCGTCAGTATCAGGCAACAAAAGGACTTGCTGACTGGAAGGATAAAGGTCCACAAAAAGATCTTCGCGCAGTATTTTCCATCCATGCTGAAACTGTTGACCTTATTGCAGCTGTAGATGCCAATATTAACAGCCTTGCCGATCTTAAAGGCAAAAGGGTAAGTATTGGAAACTTTGGCGCAGGATTTCGCCAGAATGCTATTGATGCTCTTGAAGCAAATGGACTTGATTATGAAAAAGATTTTCATGCTGAAAGTTTAAAAGCTGCTGAAGCACCGGGACTTATCCAGGATGGAAGAATTGATGCTGCTTTCTATACTGTTGGCCATCCTTCAGGATACTACAAAGAGGCAACTGCAGGAACACGTAAGGTGAAATTTGTCCCAATTGGAAACACAGACAGCCTGGTTGCTAAATACCCCTATTATGCAAAAGCTGCAACATTGATGAAAAATTATCCAGGTGCCGCCAATACAGAAGATGCAATTCCAACATTTGGTGTAAAAGCAACCTTTGTTACATCAGCAAAAGTACCTGATGAAGTTGTATATGCAATTACAAAAGAGGTGTTTGATAATTTTGAAGATTTCGTAAAACTACATCCTGCCTATGCCGGTCTTACAAAAGAGGCTATGCTGACAGGTCTTTCTGCTCCTATTCATCCAGGTGCAATGAAATATTATAAAGAGGTAGGTTTAAAATAGTTTTAATTGTTGTTTCATATTAATCTGGTATGGGAAAAGATGCACTATCTTTTCCCATGCTGTTTAAAATCAGGTGAATTATGAGTAATACTGAAATTGAAGAAATTGATGATGGTCTGGAACTTGCCAGAAAAATGGTAGAAGAGGAAGAGGGAATTGGACGGCGGCCTGAAGGATTTTCAAAATGGGTGATTCCAACCATTGCAGTAATATGGAGCCTGTTTCAATTGTCCATAGCAAGCTGGCTTATTCTTGATTCCACCTATATAAGAGCAATACATCTTGGTTTTGCCTTATTAATTGTCTACTTAAACTATCCCTTTTTCAAAAAACCAAAATTTGGTCTGAAATTTTTATCAGCTACAAATAGAATTCCAATTTTTGATTATATGATTGGTATTACTGCATGCGTTGCAGCTTTATATATCATGCTTGATTATGTTGGAATGAGCATGCGTCATGGTGCTCCAATCCAGAGGGACATAATAATCGGCATTGTTTTAACAATTCTTCTTCTTGAAGCTGCAAGAAGAGTGATAGGGCCAGCTCTTCCAGTTATTGCAATATGTTTTTGCATCTATGCTTTCTTAGGTCCTTATATGCCGGATCTCATTGCTTTTAAAGGAGTATCCCTGAATCGTTTTGTAGGGCAGATGACCATGTCCACAGAAGGAATTTATGGAATTCCCCTTGATGTCTCTGCAACAATAGTTTTCCTGTTTGTACTTTTTGGTGCAATGCTGGACAAGGCAGGGGCAGGAAGATATTTTATCCAGCTTGCCTTGAGTCTTCTTGGTGGTTTTAAAGGCGGTCCTGCAAAGGCTGCCATCCTTGGAAGTGGTCTTACCGGCATGGTGTCAGGTTCAAGTATTGCAAATATTGTTACCACAGGAACTTTTACCATACCCATGATGAAAAAAGTTGGTTATCCTGCAACTAAAGCTGCTGCTGTTGAGGTTGCGGCAAGCACTGATGGACAGCTTGCACCTCCTATTATGGGAGCTGCGGCCTTTATTATAGCAGAATATGTCAATGTTCCCTATGTAGAGGTTATTAAAGCTGCTGCAGTTCCAGCTTTTGCTTCCTATGCAGCACTCTTTTATATTACTCACATTGAAGCATCTAAACTGGGTTTAAGAGGTCTTGCAAAAAGCGAATTACCTAATTTTTTTAAAACTCTTATTGGTGGAATTCATTTCATGATTCCGATTGCACTTCTATTATATGAACTGGTAGTTGTGAGACATTCACCAGAGCTTGCAGCATTCCATGCCATATGGCTCATGGGACTTATAATGCTGTTGCAGGAGCCTGTAAAGGCATATATTGCAAAAGAGCCGATTGGTCCTGCTATAAAGCATGCAGTTGTTAATATTTTTGGCGCCCTTGCCTCGGGAGCACGCAACATGGTTTCTGTGGCACTTGCAACAGCAGCAGCAGGAATAATTGTTGGTGTTGTAGCTCTTGGACTTGGAGGGCTTATTACTGAAATTATTGATGTTGTTTCAGGGGGTAATATATATTTGATGCTTTGTATTACTGCTCTTGCAAGTCTGATTATTGGTATGGGACTTCCGACCACAGCAACTTATATAGTAATGGCATCTTTGACTGCACCTGCAATTGTTACCATAGCAGGTGCCCAGGACTGGTTTGTACCGTTGATGTCAGCACATCTCTTCTGTTTTTACTTTGGAATTCTTGCAGATGATACACCTCCTGTTGGTCTTGCCGCCTATGCTGCTGCAGCCATTGCAAAATCACCGCCCATTGCCACAGGGCTCCAGGGATTTATGTATGATATTAGAACGGCAATCCTGCCATTCATGTTCATATTTAACTCTGATTTGATTTTGCATAATATTAATTCATGGCCCCAGGCAATTTTGATATTTTTAATGGCATGCATTGGTAACTTTGCCTTTGCTTCGGCAACTCAAGGGTGGTTTGTAGCTGGAAATAAAATATGGGAAATTCCTCTGTTTTTAAGTGTTACACTTTGTGCCATGAGGCCTGATTTAATAGCTTCACTTGTGGGACTGCCCCATGACCAGAGATACTATATTTACCCTGTTGCACTTCTTATTTTTGGCCTTCTCTATTTAATGCAGAGACCAAGAATGCCTAAAAAAGGAATTGCTAAAACTGCTGAAGAAGCTTTTGGCAAAACTTAATATTTAATGATAGAATCCAGGCTGACAGCCTGGATTCTATCATGTTGTGTTGCGTGGCAAAAAATCAGATCCGCCGGTTTCTGCCCTTTAGGGTAGATGGCGGTTAGAAAAAAGGAAAATAAATTGGATAATATTAAAAAAATTCTGCTTCCCCTTGAATTCACTGAATTTTCACAAGGTGTTTTTAATTGTGCTGTTCAGATGGCTATGAACAGTGATGCGAAAATTATTGTTCTAAGCATAATAAATTCAAGAGATATTCAATCAGTGGAAAGTATTGTTTCCATGGGTTATGATGTTGATGCAGAACACTATGTTAAAGAGATAAAAAATGAAAGAAAGCAGCAGCTTAATAAAATGGCCGATGAAACTGAAATTGACAAGGATAAGGTTAAAATCCTGTTTAAAATAGGAAAACCTGTTGATGAAATTCTAAAGGCCATCGAAAAAGAAGTACCTGATCTTGTTGTTATGGGTACCAGGGGCCGTGGCAGTCTGAAAAATAGTGTTATGGGTTCT
>CAXMTQ010000033.1:0-14483 GCA_964196205.1 uncultured Desulfobacula sp. | reverse complement strand
AAGGAAAAACTGTTTGAGCTCCTGACCGCCCCCCTTATCATTGCCATGGGCGAAACTGGAAATGCCCAAATGATTTTTACAGGACTTCCTGAAGCATTTTTTACCTATCTTAAAGTATCACTGCTTGCTGGAGTTATTTTTGCTACTCCTGTTTTATTTTATGAATTCTGGATGTTTGTATCTCCTGGTCTTTACAGAACAGAAAAAAAATATCTTTTACCCGTTGTATTTCTCTCTGTTTTTTTCTTTCTAGTCGGCTCTTCTTTTGGATATTTCATTGTCTTTCCTTACGGCTTTAAATTTTTCCTTGGGTTTGCAACTCAAACCATCCAAGCAATGCCTTCCATGAAGGAGTATCTCTCTTTTGCTTCAAAAATGCTTCTTGCCTTTGGTTTTGTTTTTGAACTGCCTCTGGTTTTAACTTTTATGGCAAGGATGGGACTTGTTACAGTACCTTTCCTGAAAAAAAACAGAAAATATGCTTTATTACTGTTTTTTGTGGGTGCTGCGCTCATCACGCCACCGGATGTTGTTACCCAGGTCATGATGGCTCTTCCATTAATGATTCTTTATGAAATCAGTATTATTGGCGCAAAATTTTTTGGGAAAAAAAAGGCTGGTGAGGGTGAGGATGATAACAAAGAAGTTGATGGGACTGATGTCCGAGAAAATGATTCTCAAGAAGATACAGAGAACCATGAAGATAAAGCATGATATTGCTGTTTTTTCTATTGACTTTTCAGCGCTTCAGGGTTTAAAAACCCTTAAGTATATGAATAAAAAAAGAGTGACAGCAGGGCTGAAGCTGTCAAAATAGATATAGAATAAATATTAAACCTTTACAGGAGTAAAATTGGTTATGAATAAAAAGTTACTGACTCTGCTTTTGGCTGCCGGGATTTCTGTGCTTTTTCTTGCAACAGCTCTCTATGCCGGGACTGAATTTTCCGATGAGATAACAATAGATTATAATAAATATGAAAAACGTATGTTTGGACCATCTGAGCGTAATTTTGTTAAATTTCCACATAAAAACCATAATATAGATTATGAGATTTCATGTGATGAATGCCATCATATAGACCTTGAAATCGGTGACAGTGTAAAGCCGTGCGCAGAATGCCATATAGAACTTAAGGTGACAAAAAAGAACAGAAAAAGTATTATGCTGCTCAGGAATGCTTACCATGCAAGTTGCAGGGAGTGTCACAAAGCATTTAATAAAGAAGCCGGTGACCCCCGGGGATTTGATGAATCTGCACCTCCTACCTCCTGCAGTGAGTGTCATACAAGAACGGCTGAAAAATAGAGAAATAAATATTTAACCTACATTAGGAGTGACATTGATTATGAATAAAAAGTTACTGGCTCTGCTTCTGGCTGTTGGAATTTCTATTACTTTTACTGTAACAGCTTTATATGCCGAGACTGAATTTCCTTCTGAAATAACAATGGATTATAATCCATATGTAAAGCGAAAATATACACCCCCAAAATGGGAAGTTTATGTCTTTACACATGAAATACATTATTTAGACTATGAGATTTCCTGTGGTGAATGTCACCATGACAAAGAGGGAAAACCTCTTGATGACCTAAAGGAAGGAGACAGTGTTCAGCAGTGTGTGGAGTGTCATACAGAGCTTGAAAAGACAAAAGAGAACCGAAGAAGCATTATACTGCTTGAAAATGCCATACATGAAAATTGTAAAATCTGCCACCAAAAAATTAATATAGAAGATGGTGATCCCAAGGGAAGAAAGGGGCCTGGACCTGTTTCCTGCAAAGAGTGCCATGTGAAAGTTGAAGGGCAATAATAGTATCTGTCCAAAGATATTTGAAATTTAGAATTTAAAATCAAAAAGGGGTCCTCTTAATATGGAGACCTCTTTTTTTATTGGAAAACATGTAAAAGAAATTAATCAGAGGTCTCTAAATGTCCGTGCTTTTCTAATCAGAGAGGGAGCCCAGGAAGGAGAGCCAAGTGCATGTATATGGGTATATGTGCCAAAGGTATTATTTTTAAAAAATCCATCTTTTTTCTCAAGGATACCTTTTCCCCGTTCCATTTTAAATGCCATTTCATGATCCTGATAATCAATAGTGAGAATACTGGAATACCTGAATTCATGTCCCCTTAAAACTTCACCTTTTTTGAAAAATGGATTCTCATTAATAACTTCAACTTTGGTATATCCATGACCCTGGGGGCGGTTTGAAAACCCAAATTTAATTGGTAAAATACCTGACATGGTAAATTCCCGATCTTCCAGGAGAATACTCTCACCAAGGAATATAAGCCCTCCGCATTCTGCATAAATTGGAAGTCCCTGCTGTGACAGCGTTTTTAGGTTTTCTTTAAAACTATTGTTCTGGGCAAGCTGTGGGGCATGAGTTTCAGGGAAACCCCCTCCCATATATATGGCATGGACATCAGGAATGGTTGTTTCATTTAAAGGGCTTATAAAGACAATGTTGGCCCCCAGTTTTTTTAATGCATCAATATTATCAGGGTAATAAAACTGGAAGGCTGAATCTTTAATAATTCCGATTGTAACATCTGGCAGTTTAATTTGTTCCGGTCCAGCTGATTCTGATTTTTTTTCAGACAGATTGATTTTTTCTTCTCTATTATCAATACAATAATCTTTGCTTGTGGTTATTTTGTAGAGCTTATTAAGATCAATATTATCTTTTGCAATTTTTATAACCGAATCAATGGCCTTATGAGAAAAGCCGTGTTCCTGGGAAGTAACAAGGCCCATATGTCTTTCCGGAAAATCTTTGGTTTTTAGTTTTGGAACAGATCCCAACACAGGGATACTGCAATATTTTTCTATATTTTGTTTAACTTTGCCTTCATGTCTTTTTCCTGCCACCTGGTTTAAGATCACACCACAAATTCTGGTTGCAGGATCAAATTTCATGCATCCGAGAAGCAGGGCTGCCATTGTGCGTGTGCTTTTTGTGCAGTCAAGAACAAGAAGTACGGGCAGGTTTAATAACTTTGCAAGTTCAGCGGTTGAAGTAGAACCATTTGTGTCAATACCGTCATAAAGACCGCGGTTGCCTTCAATTACAGCTATATCACTATTTTTAGAATTTTCTTGAAAGGATTGTTTAACAACAGATGAGGTACAAAGAAATGTATCAAGATTATAACAGGGACAACCGGCTGCCTTAGAAAGCCAACCGGCGTCAATATAGTCAGGCCCCTTTTTAAAGGGTGAAACCTTAAAACCCATCTCTTTCCATGCCCCGGTAATTCCAAGGGAGATAATTGTCTTGCCTGAGCCTCCCCGAAGTCCGGCAATAACAATTCCCGGAACTTTTTTTTCAACCTCTTGCATGGATAAATTTAATAATTTATATTTTAACTTTCGCCTTCAGACTCATGCTGTATACCGCCGCCTTTAAGGCCATACATGGTTGTACTTCCAGAAGACCAGTATTCAAGTATTTCTTCCTGCACCATTTTAGTGATAACTTTTTTAATCAGTCTTGGTTTGTCATCGGGGAAAACCTTTGAAAAATCCTTAAAATAAAACTTGGTTTTATTTTTGGATTTTTTTGTCATCCAATCAACCACTGCTTTGGTCGCAGCTTCTTTATCATCAAGAAGTTCACTCATTGTCATACTCCTTTGAATTTCAACGTAGGAGCCGAAGCAGATAGTTTTTCTGCTCCGGCTTTACGATTTTATAAAAACTATTTAGCTACAAATTCTTTTAAAATCCGCCTGTAGCAACTCTTAGAATTTGAACTGTGCTGACTGACGCCAGCTCATATATGCCTGCTGGCGGAAATCATCAATAAGATGATGGGTGAATTCAAGTTCACACACATCAAAGAATTTTTCCCATCCAATTCTATCTGCCCAGTCACCAAGACGTTCATATTTATTAGCACCATTTGAATAGGCATTAACCATCTGGTTAATAGCCTTTGTCATGGATGGCCATCTTGGCATCTCATTGGGAATAAATCCAACAACAACTTTGGAGAATTTTGGATCGGAAATCCTGTTGGAAACTTTACCGCCTGCCATGAGAACAATACCATCACCTTCTGTATCAGCAAGAGGCATGGAAGGACACATTGTATAGCAGTTACCGCAATACATGCATCTCTCATTCTTAACAGCAACTGATTTAACTTCTGTACCATCGGCAAGTTTGACTTTAGACGGCTTAACTGCTGCTGTGGGGCATGCTGCAACAGCAAGTGGAATTTCACACAGTTTATCAAGATATTCATGATCCAGCATTGGTGGTTTTCTGTGATAACCAAGGATTGCAATATCAGAACAGTGAACAGCACCGCACATATTCAGGCAGCATGCCATGGAGACTCTCAGCTGTGCAGGAAGTCTCATGTCCTGGAAATCATCAAACAATTCATCCATGGTTGCCTTTACAGTACCCGAAGCATCTGTTGCCGGTGTATGGCAGTGAATCCAGCCCTGGGTATGAACAATATTAGTTATACCGGCACCGGTTCCACCAACGGGGAACTTAAAAGAACCACCGGGAAATTTTCTGGAAGCCAGATCATTTTTAAGGGGTTCCACCTTATCTTTTGAAGAAACCAAAAACTCAACATTATTACGGGTGGTAAAACGAAGATGCCCGTCACAATATTTATCAGCGATATCACAAATTTCATTAATATGTGAGGTGCTCATCAAACGACAACCACCTACTCTTACAGTGTATATTTCGTCTCCTGAGTCTGCGACATGAACAAGAACACCTGGTTCAAGGATCTCATGGTGAGACCATTTACCTTTATTTTTAGCAATCACAGGAGGATAAAATTGTTCATAATTTTTTGGACCAAGATCCGAAATCCTGTTTTCCATAGGTTTTTTTGGATTATATCCAGTTGAAATAAATGCCATTATAATTCTCCCTTTTATCTTAAATGATGTTTTCTGTATTCATCAACATCTCGTTCCCAGCCGCCTTCAACCTCATCCTCTTTCCAGAAGATATAGGGGTTGGTTCTTGGATATTGAACCTGCTGAGGTTGAGCTTTAATGCCGGTTACTTCAAGAAGTGTCTGGAATCCCTGACGCATTATCAGTTCTCCAACTCTTTCACGGTTTTTACCCTCTTCCATC
The DNA here is from genome assembly GCA_964196205.1 of uncultured Desulfobacula sp. Classification (GTDB taxonomy): domain Bacteria; phylum Desulfobacterota; class Desulfobacteria; order Desulfobacterales; family Desulfobacteraceae; genus Desulfobacula. Next base: position 9,361 of record CAXMTQ010000033.1, on the reverse strand, counting down.
CACCAGTCCCAGATCGGTTCAATGACATTTACAATTGCTTCATAATCATTGTCCGGGTTAACTTCGACAAATGGTACAAGCAGGGTTCCCATCTGGGCACCATCAAGAATAGGAGCCTTTGCACCAACAAGCATGGAACAGCCTGTCTCTTTACCAATCTTAAGGGCTCTTGGCATTACATTAATACAGTGCATGCAGCGGGTGCAATTGGGATTATCAATAAACAGTTTTTTATCCTTAAACATCATACATTTAGTGGGGCATAAAGAGAGAACTTCTTTTTCAAGGTCAAATGGACCCCAGTCTTTACTGCCTTTAAAAGCACCGGCATTTGCAGGATATGCAGCGTCATTTTCAACATATTTATTGACTGCATCCTGATCAATTCTGATATCATCTTTCCAGGTACCGATAAAAGAGAGGTCAGAACGTGCAATTGAAGCCACGCAGCAGTTGGCACAGCCATCAAATTTGAATTTAAATTTATAGGGAAATGCAGGGCGGTGAAGTTCATCCTGATATTCCTTGGTCAAAAAATCAACAATTTTATTTGTATCATAACATGCGTATTCACATCTTGATGTGCCAAGGCAGTCAGCAGGAGTTCTCAGGCAGGAACCTGATCCGCCGAGATCCTGACCCATATCATGGGTCAATGTCCAGAAGACCTCTTCAATCTGGGGAGTTGTGGTTCCCAGAAAAATAATATCACCTGTTGCTCCATGCATGTTGGTAACACCGGAACCCCTGAAATCCCAGAGTTTTGTGAGTTTTCTGAGATAATCAGTTGTATAGTATTTACCAGCAGGCTGGGCAACACGCATTGTATGAAAATGTGCAACCCCTGGAAATTTTTCAGGTTGATCACAATATCTACCGATAACACCACCGCCATAACCGAACACGCCGACGATTCCACCATGCTTCCAGTGGGTTCTCCCGTGTTTGAATGACAGTTCGAGCACACCCAGAAGGTCTTCACACACATCCACAGGAATCTGGAATTCAACACCTTCTTCATTTTTAGCCCTGGCTTCTGCCTGTTGTTTCAGGTCAGAGACAAAGCTTGGCCATGGGCCGGATTCCAGCTGGTCCAGGAAAGGAGTTTCATGCTTAGCCATTTACTTACCTCCGTTAATAGTTAATTTACAATCAAATAATGAAAAGATTTTCCAAACTTTTCATTCAATATTCTTAATCTGTCTGTCTTAATCTATTTAAAATATTGCAAACCCCATACCGCCGAGCCAAGGGGAACATTTTAAACAAAATAACACTGCTCATATAAAATTTCTTTCTGGACATGTCAATAAAAAAGGTTATTTTTAAATTTTTTTAAAAATTAAATACAATTGTCTGCAGTGAGCATCTAAATTTTCTTTTATCAATAAGATTTCTCGAGGGTTGAAACTACTGAATTCTACTCCATTTTCCACAATCCCAAATATCTGTTCAAAATCAAATTGCAGAAAAAACTCAATAAAATGTTCCCTTAGATTTCCATAATCATAATCCTTGGATTTTTCATCCAAAGCAGATAAAAAGCCCTTAACAACTGAATTTAGTACAGCTATATCTACCATTATGGTTTTACCGGTACCATTTAACCTGTCAAGGCGTATTTGTATTGTAAGATTGAGAAAAAAGAGTAATAAGGAAGGTAGAATATTTATATTCTTATCATCTTTCCCTGCAGCAAATTGTGTTAAAGGAGAGTATTCCCTGACAGTAATCAACCGGACATCTAATTTATTATCTTCCATATTGACAATAAAATCTCCGGCAGCATGGTGCCATGAAGATATCTGTTCAAAGGTTTCAATGTTATAATAATAAGTGAGAATCCGAGATATTTCCTGATAAATTTTAAAACCATGGCTTAACTCGATATGCTGGCAGCTGCCATTGGATTCCCATATTGCGATCTGCCTTTTACCCTTATCGTCAGTGACATGAAATTCTTTATAGTCTTCAAACCATTGACCGAGAAAGAATCCTACTCTGCCTTTATCTATTTCTACAAAATCGAATCCATAAACTTGGGGCAGATAGCATTTTGAATAAATTTGATTGATCTTGAGCAGCAGATTATACTCATTTTTCATCAATGAAAGACCCCGGCTTGACACAGCACCATTCATAACAAAAGAGCTGGTTGCACTGTTATGAAGAACAACCTGTATTTTCAGTGGATGATAAAAAGCACCATGTTTTTCAAGAAAAACTTTAATACTGCTTATTTGATCCATCTTGACTGGTCTGTTAAAAAACGAGCTAAGACCTGTTTGTAAGATAGAAAAATGATCTCTGGATAAAAATTTACAGGCAGTTAAATAATAATCTCCTGTTGTGAAAACCAATTCAGATAAATGTCTTGTATCTTTCCCTGAGAGTGGCAATTTCCATAAATCAGAACCAGGCAAGACCTCTTTTTTTGCGCCTGATATAAAAAACCTGAACAGATTAAACCCCATTAAACTTTTCGATGGGGAGCAAGCTCATCTTTAAGTTCCTGGGCAACTTCAAATCCAAATTTTTCAGCCTTGTCACAATGTTCAACAGCTTTATCAAACTCTTTGTTTTCAAGATAGGCCACTGCAAGATTGTTATGGGCAACGGGAAATTCGGGTTGTATTTGAATGGCCTCAAGATTTGCTTTGATTCCTTCCGGGATAAGTCCTTTCATAAAATATGCCGTGCCAAGTGTAGTGTATGCCTGTACAAAATTTTTATTATGAATAATTGCTTTTTTAAGATTTTTAATGGCCTTATCCATCTTTTCGTCATCTTCTTTTGGATCTTTACCATCAATCAATTGAAGAAGAACAAATGCCATATTGCCATATCCTTCTGCAAAGCCAGCCCTTGCTTTTGTGGCACGCTGGTTAAATCTGTAGCATCCTTCAAGGTCTTTTCTCTGGAGGCAGATCCCCCCCAAAAGAACATAGGCTTCAGCAAGTGTAGGGCTGCAGTCAATGGCATCATAAAGCTCTTTTTCAGCCTCTACATAATCCTGTTTCCCCATAAAGGCTACAGCAAGATTATAGTGAGTAGTACCACACTCCTCATTTTTAAGAAGAGCATTTTTTAATTGAACAATATGCTCGTCTGCATTTTTTGACCGGTTTTTGTTCTGATCTGCATCTGTCATGTTTTATATCCTTATTATACGTTTTATCTAAATATTTGCCATAACCTAAAAGGTCACACGTAAGATATTTTCTTTGATCCCTCCAGGATACTATAACAAATATGCAATTTCATTTATATCAAAATTTTTTAAAATTTTTCAAATAACGCATATTATTCTGGTCATTACCTTGTGTCATGTCAAGACCAATTGGAAATAATCAACGGCTCTTTTTTCACTTGAAGCTAATCACTACTTATGATAGCAAAAGAATATAAAAAACAATTAAGATATAATCATAGGAGCACAAAAATGGAATCAGGATGCTATACCGCATTAATCACACCTTTTAATAAGGCAGGTGAACTTGATAAGGAAGGTCTTGAACAGCTTATCAGTTTTCAAATTAAAAACAAGATAACAGGAATTCTTGCAACCGGAACAACAGGTGAAAGCCCGACATTTAAATGGAAAGAGCATGATGATGTTATTGCCAGGGTTGCAAAATCTGCAAAAGGCCGGTGTGCAAGGATTGCCGGTACAGGAAGTAATAATACAGGTGAGGCTTTGCAAGCTCTTGAGAATGCAGCCAAAGAAGGAGTTGATGCTGTCCTTATGGTTGATCCATATTATAATGGCCCAAGCTCCCTTGAAATCAGAAAAGAGTATTATGAAGTGACTGCCAGGGCATATCCTGATATGGAAATTATCCCCTATATCATACCGGGCAGAACCGGAGCTCAGATGCTTCCCCAGGACCTTGCCATTCTGGCGGAAAACTACAATAATATATCCTGTGTTAAAGAGGCCACAGGTAATCTTGACAATATGAAACTTACCCGTAAATATTGTGGCAATGACTTTAAAATCTTTTCCGGTGATGACGGCCTTATTTATGATATTATGACAGATCCTGGAATCAAGGCCTGCGGATCCATTTCCGTGATGGCAAATATCGTCCCTAAGTTTCTTACAAAAATGATCTCACTGCTTAACCAGGGAGACACCAAAGGAGCCATGAAGATTCAAACAGCTTTAGAACCTCTGCTTGATCTTGTTGTGGTAACAACACAGGAAAATTCCAAATTTGGCGCGGTGGATTGCAGGGCAAGAAATCCACTGCCCTTAAAAACCATGATGCAATTATTGGGAATGCCGGGAGGACCCTGTCGCAGACCTTTGGGGAAAATGACTCAAAAAGGCTTCAGTGTTATCCTGGATGCAATGAAAAAAGTCCATACCAATAATCCTGAAATTTTTGAACCTGTTGCCTCATTTTTCAGTGTGGATATTCAAGAGAGGTTTAACAACCCGGAATTTCACAAAGGCCTGTATTATGATGAGTATTGAGATGTGAGTATTGAGATGTGAGATGTGAGATGTGAGAATCCATACCTCACCACTCAAATCTCACATACTATTTAACTTTAAATTCTTCCTTCCCGGTATGAAAAAAGTTGACATTAAGCCATTCAAATCCGAATTGCAGCAATTTGACATCATCATTTTTAATAGCTTTAATTTTTTCATCGGGAAAGTTATATCTTTCAAGAAAAGTGCTGTTAAAGACAAATTCTCTGAATTTATCAATATTATAGCATACCAGGAAAAACATTTTTTTACTCTCCTGGGAAAGTTTCATGTTTTCAGGCAAGGATTTTTTCCTGACAATAAGCTCCATCCAGCCATCATTGACTTCATCTCGAAGATCAACACCCTGATCCTCTCTCCACTCAGCCACTGTCCACTTTTTTTCTTCATCAAATCCTTTGCAGTGAGCCTCTTTTACCGTAAAAAAGAACTCATCTTTTTCACCCTTCTCTCCTGAATAGCTTAAAGAGCCAACTCCAAGGGGATAATACCGGCAGGTAGTTGGACGATCATTGTAAATGGCACAACCCTCTTTATCATCAACAAAGGGGCATGATTTTCTTTTATCATCAAGAAGTTTAAGCATTACCACGGGAAGATCTGCTTTTTCAAGAAGTTGCGGCACAGTGAATTCAGCAAGAAACTCTTCAGAAGATATCTCCAGTTTTTTGCGCATGATTAAAATATCGTATGGGGTCAACATAATATTAATTCCCCGGCAGCAGTCTGTAAAACATTTAACACCTTTATGGCAGTCAAACTTGAACCTGCTTGTTAAACTGAGCTGTTCTGGTGGTATTTCAGAGATTGGTTGTATTTTATCTGTCATTAAAACTTTCCTTATTTAAATTATAACAATCTTTTAAAGCGTGTGGACTATAAAAAAAACAGTGAATAATGTCAAATGATTACAAAATTATCAAATCTGCCTGGCTACAAAATTGACAAGATAATTATACAAGCTCTTGACTGTAATCTGGCAGTTGTTTAAAAGAAACAGATGGTTTATTAGATAAATATAAAAATAGAGATAAAATCAAATCATCCAAAGGAATTAAGATGAAAATTAAAAAAGCGGTTTTTCCCGTTGCAGGACTTGGCACACGATTTATACCTGCCACCAAAGCCATGGCAAAAGAGATGCTTCCGGTTGTTGATAAACCTATTATCCAATATGCTGTTGAAGAGGCCTTTGCAGCAGGTATAGAACATATTGTTTTTGTTACAGGCCGGGGTAAAAAAGCTTTGGAAGATCATTTTGACAGATCTTTTGAGATTGAACACACCCTTAAAGAAAAAGGGAAAGACGACCTTTTAAAACAGATCCAGGAACTTGTCCCAACAACCGGTACCATTATTTATACAAGACAGAATCAACCTCTCGGGCTTGGTCACGCAATCTGGTGTGCAAGGGATATCGTGGGCGACGAGCCATTTGCAGTTCTTCTCGCAGATGATCTTATCCAGACAGACAAACCTGTTCTCTCTGAGATGGTAAAAAAATTTGACAGATTAAGAGCCTCCATGGCAGCAGTCATGGAAGTTGAAAAAGATCAGACAGATAAGTATGGTATCCTTGATGCCAAACAAATTGAAGACGATATTGTACTAATTAATGATATGGTTGAAAAACCAAAACCTGAAGAAGCTCCATCAAATCTTGCCATTATAGGCCGTTATATCCTGACTCCAAAAATTTTTGAATACCTTGGAGAGGGCAAAAAAGGTGCCGGAGGAGAAATACAACTCACAGATGCCATGAAAACACTTCTTAAAGAGCAACCGGTTTATGGATATAAATTTAAAGGCAAACGCTTTGACTGTGGAGACAAGGTTGGATTTCAAATGGCCAATCTGGCATTTGCCCTTGAAAGACCTGATATGCGGGACAAGCTGATAAAATTCATCAAAGAGGTTCAAAAAGATTTTTAGACAGCAATCAAGACTTTTTATATCTGCTGTAGGTTTTCATAACTTTCTCGACAAAATTTTGTGTCTCTTCATAGGGAGGAATGCTTTTATACTTGTCAACTGCCTGTGGCCCTGCATTATAAGCTGCAAGTGCCAGGGGCAGTTTGTATTTATACCGCTTTAACAGGCGCTGAAGATAGAGCGTTCCGCCCATGATATTCTGTGAAGGATTAAATGGATCTTTTACAAAAAGGTTTTTATAATTATCCGGCATAATCTGCATAAGCCCCTTGGCCCCTCTTTTGGATACAGCTTTTGGATCAAATCCTGACTCCACGTGAATTACAGCCTTGATCAGGGAAAATTCAACCCCGTATCTCTTTTGAGCTTTCTTAATAATATCATCATATTTTTTTGTGTTGATCGTCTGTTGTATTCTCTGTATTTTCTCTTTAATATATAATTTGTAATCCGTTGATGTCGGAGTATTTGTGAAATGGACAATACCATTGCTGTCAATATACATATAAATATCAGAAAAACTATTATTGCTGTTGATGCAAATAAAGCTTAAAGTCAAAAACAGAACAGTTGTAATTTTTTTGAACATAATTAAAACATTTCCATTTGTTTTGCTTTTTTGCCCGGCTTTATAAACGCTTTAGCTTTGACATTCTGCGTCAATTTTTTTTCAATATCATCAATAAAAAAAGATCTCTGCCTTGTTTTATTGATTCCAAATATGTTTCTTGTTTTTGCATGGGTTAAACAGAGAATATCCATTGCCCTTGTCATGGCAACATAGAACAATCGACGCTCTTCTTCAAGAGCATCAATATTTTTACCGTCTCTTGCAAAAGGCACAAGCCCCTGCTCACATCCTGCAACAAACACAATAGGAAACTCAAGCCCCTTGGCTGCATGCATGGTCAGTAAAGATACTTTTTGTGTATTATACTCGAGTGTATCTGCATCCTGATTCAACGCAAGAGCATCAAGGAAACTTTTTAAATCATTATGCAATCCGGCAATGGACAGAAGTTGATCAAAAATCTGCTTTGTCTTGTCAGTTTTCTCAATTATTTCTTTTAAATCTGCTTTTTTGCAGATTATTCTTATGGAGTCTTTATTATCACATCCCTTAATCCCACGGAAAATCTGCTTAACTCTTTGATCGCTTAAATCTTCTCTTGCTGTTTTGCTGATTTCATATCCAAAATGATCCGCAGCAATCTCAAAATCAAGGAAGCTTGCTTTTTGAATCATAATCCTGCAAATACTTAAGCACTGTTTTATACCATCAATATCATACATGTTTTTTTTATCTGCAGCCTGGAAAGGGATACCCTCTTTTTCAAACACTTTGATAAAAGTTTCACTCTGCCTTGAGGTTCGATATAGGATAGCAAAGTCTGAAAAAGCGTATTCTTTTTGATCATCAAGATTAATTTTACCAGCATCCATGGAAAAAAATGATGTCCCTCCCACAAGTTTTTCAATCATTTTGCCAATTGCCACTGCCTCTGCATATTCTGTGGATGTCTCCTTAATAATCAGCTTCTTTTTATCTTTTATATCAGAATATACTTTTGAGATTTCTTTCTTTGTTTTTTCGTTAGTTTGATTTTTTTTTGCAATCATTTGAAAAGAGGCATCAAGAATGGTCTGGGTGGATCTGTAATTTTTATTTAATATAATCTTTTCGCAATCCGGAAAGTCATCTGCAAAGCGCTTAAAGTATTTATTATCCGAGCCCCTGAAGCCGTAAATAGACTGATCAGGATCTCCTATCACAACAATGTGATTACTGTTGCTTAGCAATTTTACAAGTTCATACTGACCAAAATTGAGATCCTGGTATTCATCAATAAAAATATATAGATATTTTTCCTTGACCTTGGGCAGGATATTTTCACCATTGCGTAGCATATTAACCGTCATAAAAATCAGGTCTTCAAAATCAGCCATATTCTGCTCTTTACAAAGAGTTTGATATTCATGATATATCTTTTTAAAATCATCTATCTCTTCCTTTGCTGCAAATTTTTTTAAATCATCATCGGGCGATAGTAAGTTCTGTTTACATGAAGAGATCAAACCATCCATTTTTTTTATGGTTTTAATTTTGATATTCTCTCCTGGATTTTTTTTGGCCATGATTTTTTTAATAAGAGCTAATCGTAAATTATCATCGGCAATTACAGCATTAAAACCCTTGTATTGTTTTAATAATTTAAGACAAAAAGAGTGAAAAGTTGCAGATAGTACCTTTGACTTAGAACCGGGCAGGTATTTTTCAATTCTTTGCTCAAGTTCCTTTGCTGCCTTGTTGGTAAAGGTCAAAGCAAGTATGGAGCCGGGGTCAATACTCTTTTTGGAAACAAGATGGGCAATTTTTGCTGTCAGAGTTCTGGTCTTACCAGTTCCCGGACCAGCCTGAATAATAATTGCCCTGGCAGATGAATCAACAGCCCTTAGCTGCTCAGGATTAAGACCTGTTAAAAGATCTTCTGGTTTAATCTTCTTATCCTTTTTAATTACCTTTTTGGGTTTAATTACCTTTTTGGGGGAGATTATTTTATTTTTACTCTTTTTAGTTTGTAGTTTTGTTTTTTTACCAGACTTTTTTTTGGGAGAAGGCAAATCAAACAGGAGATATTTTTCACCTCTTAAAATCTCTTTTTCCTTTCTTGAAAAAAGTTTTACTTTGCCAAATTCTCCGTCAAATCCAGGATCAATAGTTACATCTCCTGTCCGCATTTTCTTGACAGCCTCGGCAAGCAGCGGCACATTGGCGTGTTCAATCTCTTCAAAAGACCTCTTCAGTAAAATTCCAAGTTCAGGCCCAAGGGCTTCAATGGCTTTATTATAATAACCTGTTACTTTTTTGGTCTTAGGACCAACCTCAAAAATCTGGGAAAGAATATCAACAAGGGGAATTATGCTTTT
>CAXMTQ010000032.1:5474-14488 GCA_964196205.1 uncultured Desulfobacula sp. | reverse complement strand
ATTCCTTTAGTGATTGAAAGAGATGAACTTGACAAGGCTGTCGCAATTTCAAAAAATAATTATCAAATATTTTCAATTAAAGTGTTCGATCCTTTAAAAGTCCGTTTGATAATAACAGGCAATGAAGTATATGACGGACTTATTGAAGACAGATTTAAAGCCATTGTTAAAAGAAAAGTAGAGAACTTTGGTGCAGTTCTCAAAGAGACCATTATCCTGCCTGATGATTTAGAGCAGATTGCCGGAACAATTGATTCTTTTCTTAAAAAAGAGACTGATCTTATTCTGACAACAGGAGGAATGTCGGTTGACCCAGATGATGTCACAAAAGCTGGTATTCAAAAGGCAGGCTTTGACAAAATTTATTACTCTTCTGCAGTTCTGCCCGGAGCGATGTTTTTATTGGGTTATAAAAACGATATTGCAGTCATGGGACTTCCTGCCTGCGGTCTTTATCATGATATTACAATTTTTGACCTTATGCTGCCAAGAATCCTTGCCGGAGAAAGACCTGACAGACGGGATCTTGCCAAACTCGGTCATGGAGGTCTATGCCTTAACTGCACAACATGTACCTTCCCGGCATGCTCTTTTGGCAAAACCTGCTGAATCTATATTGCTTTTTAACATACAATGTTTAATCGGAAATAAATCATTTTTTTCCTATAAAAACGTGTGGCAAAGATCATTAATTCATGGGGAAAAGTGTAGTAAATAATTTTTATAACCAATGTCAAATTTCCAAATCTAATTGTTGACGGCAATAACTTAAATATCGTATTATCCTTGAAATTTTTAATTAACTTAAAAAAGGAGTAAATAAAATGAAAAAATGGATGTTATTGGTATTAATTTGTTCTCTGTTTTTTATTGGATTTTCTGCAGCAACCTTTGCAGCAGAAAAAAGACTTAAGGCTGGTTTTGTATATGTTGGCCCTGTCGGCGATTATGGATTCTCACATGCCCATGATCTGGGAAGACAATATGCAGAGAAAAAATTTCCATGGCTTGACACTGTTATTGTAGAATCTGTTGGAGAAGCAGACTGTGCAAGAATTATTGACAGGCTTGTTCAAAAACAGAAATGTGACATTGTTTTCACCACAAGCTTTGGTTATATGGAAGACACAATCAAAGCAGGACAAAGATATCCTGACACGACTTTTATGCACAGTTCGGGCTTTAAACGTTCAAAAAATGTAGGAACATATTTTGGAGATCTCTACCAGATGTATTATCTGAATGGGATCATGGCAGGTGCTTTAACCAAGACCAATAAAATAGGTTATGTAGCAGCTTTCCCCATTCCTGAACTGGTTCGACATATTGATGCCTATGCCCTTGGTATCAAAGCTGCAAACCCTAAAGCCACCCTCAGTGTAAAATGGATATATGCATGGTATGGCCCTGACAAGGCAAAAGAGGCTGCTGAAGCATTAATTGCAGAAGGTTGCGATGCTATCGCTTTTACTGAAGATACTCCCGCTGTAATTGAAGTGGGACAAAGTCACAGCGAAAAAGGCAAACAGATTTATACCTTCAGCCATTATTCAGCCATGCAGCCCTATGGAGTTGATTCTGTTGTTTCAGGACAGTACATGGACTGGGGCGGAATGTATGCCAAAATCCTTGAGGATCTTTATAATGGAACATGGACAAATGATGATATCTGGTGGCTTGCAAAAGAGAAAGCAGCCATTCTTGGCGGAAATACAACAGATATAATCAATCCAAAATTTGTTGACGCACTGAAAGATGCAATGATTGATACACAAGAGTTTGGTAAAATTTCTGCCCATAAGCTTGTTACAATGCGGTATGCACAGATGCAACAAGGTGTCGAGGTGTTTGAACCCTTTACAGGACCCATTAAAGACAACAAAGGCAACCTGAAAATTAAAGCCGGAGAAAAAGCATCAAAACAAGATCTTCTCAGCATGATGTATTATGTGGATAATATTGAAGGAAATATCCCTCAATAAAATCATAAATTTGAGAAGTGCAAGGTGCACTTCTCAAATTTAATAGAATCTTATGAAAAAAATACAAAACCTTGAAATGAAGCAAATCTCAAAATCATTTCATGGTATTTTTGCCAATAAAGATATTGATCTTAAAGTTGAATCCGGTGAGATAGTTGGACTTCTCGGCGAGAACGGAGCCGGAAAAACCACTTTAATGAATATTTTATATGGCCTTTATCAGCCTGACTCAGGGCAAATAAAAATAAATAATAAAAATATCCAAATCAACAACCCTATTGAGTCAATAAGCCTTGGTATTGGAATGGTTCATCAGCATTTTATGCTTGTGCAGAATCACTCTGTAATTGAAAATATTGCTCTGGGGTATAAAGATACTCCATTTTTTCTCCCAAAAATAAAAATCAGAGACAAAGTCGAACAATTTTCCAGAGAATTTGATTTTAACATTGATCCTGATAAAAAAATCTGGCAGCTTTCAGCCGGAGAGCAGCAGAGAGTTGAAATTATTAAGGCACTTTTAAATGGTGCTGACCTTCTTATTTTTGATGAGCCAACTTCTGTTCTTACCCCTGAAGAGATCAAGGAGTTAATTGCAATATTCAGACTAATGAAAGCCAATGGTCACATAATCATTTTCATCTCCCACAAACTTGATGAAATCATGGATATCTGTGACAGGGTTGTGGTTCTTCAAAAAGGCAAAATTGTGGGAAAGGCTTATACAAAAGATACTGATAAAAAATCCCTTGCCAGGATCATGGTAGGCAGGGATATTGTCTTTAATATTGATAAAGAAAAAATAGCTCACGGTAAAAAAATTTTATCTGTGGACAACGTTAAAGTCTTGGGAGACAAAGGACTTGATGCTGTTAAAAATATCTCCTTTGATCTTTTTGAAAATGAAATTTTTGGTATTGCCGGAGTTTCAGGCAATGGTCAAAGGGAACTTGCAGAGGCAATAACTGGAATCAGACCTGTATATTCAGGCAAGATAAAAATAAATGGCAAAAACATTACCAATAAATCACCAAGAGATATTTATGACACAGGAGTTTCCCATGTTCCTGAAGAGAGAATCAGATTTGGAATAGCTCCCGGGCTTTTTTTATATGATAATGCTATTTTAAAGCAGCATCATCTGAAAAAATTTTCCAAACGCTGGTTTTTAAAATACAGCAAGATAAAAGATCACACACAAAATATAATCAAAGATTTTAATGTTTCCACACACTCCATTTCCAATCAGATTAGAAATCTGTCAGGCGGCAATATTCAAAAACTGATCCTTGGAAGAGAAATCAGTGAGCAGCCTCAACTTCTTGTGGCGTCCCACCCAACATATGGTCTTGATGTGGGAGCAACACAGTTTTTAAGAGAACATCTTTTAAAATTAAGAAAACAGGGCAGTGCAGTTCTTCTTTTTTCTGAAGATCTTGAAGAGATATTTGAACTCTGTGACACAATTGCTGTAATTTTTGACGGTGAATTCATGGCTGTTCTTGATTCAGATGACAAAAATTTATCTGATATCGGACTTATGATGGCAGGGTCAAAAAGGGTTGAAACACAAAATCAGGATTAAAAAACAGTGATAAAAATCAAAATTACAGACAGATACAACATTACCCCTTTGAGATCTTTTATGACCAATATAATGTGTCTTGCGGCTGCCATTGTTGTTATCAGTATCCTGTTTCTTATTGCTGGTGCAAACCCAATCTTTGCAATCAGCGAAATTTTTTCAGATTCATTTGGCTCCTTATATGGGATAAAAGAGACAATTACAAAAGCAATCCCATTAATTTTGATTGGTACAGGTCTGACTCTGGCTTTCAGGGCAAAATTCTGGAATATTGGTGCAGAAGGACAGCTTCTCATGGGAGCAATCTTTGCAACCTGGACAGGACTTGCCTTTGGACAAAATTTACCGCCATATATAATCGTCCCCCTGATTTTTATTGCAGGATTTATCGGGGGGGCTTTATGGGGAATTATACCTGCGATTCTAAAAATTAAATTTTCCATTAATGAAGTTATCTCAACTTTAATGCTCAACTATATCTGCGCAGAAATTTTGACCATGCTCATTGTGGGCCCCTGGAAAGGGAAACAGCGTTTTGGATTCCCTGGAACAAATAATCTGCCCGACTCTGCCATCCTTGGAATAATTCCAGATTCCAGAATCCATTATGTCACATTAATCCTGGCAATTTTATGCGCTGTGGTGCTCTGTGTGGTTGTCTATAAAACACGCTTTGGATATGAAGCAAGGGTTGTGGGAGAGAATCCCGATGCCGGCAAGTATGCAGGAATTAATTTTTTAAAAACAAGTGTTATTATCATGGCAATCAGCGGGGGTTTTGCAGGCCTTGCAGGAGTTGGCGAAATTGCCGGAATCCACCACTATCTTGGATATCCTGCATCGGTCTCTTCCGGTTATGGATTTACAGCAATTATTGTGGCATGGCTTGCCAAATTAAACCCTTTATATGCTGTTATTTCAGGAATCTTTTTTGCTGGAATTCTTGTGGGTGGCGATGCCATACAGATTTCCCTTGGATTGCCTGCCGCCACTGTACAGATCGTCAATGGAACTTTATTAATATTTTTAATAATGGGTGATTATTTTTTGAAAAACAAAATTAGATTTGAGATGCAATAAATGGAAGATATAATTATTTCAACACTTCAAAGAACTATGGTTGCAGGGACTCCTCTGCTTCTTGCTACAACAGGTGAAATTATATGCGAAAGATCCGGAATTCTTAACCTCGGGGTTGAAGGAGTTATGGCCATTGGTGCTGTGACAGCCTTTATTGTCACCATGACAACCGGATCACCATGGCTGGGTGTCGCAGTTGCAATAGCTGCAGGCATGACAATTTCAATTATCCATGCCTTTGCTTCCATTACCCTCCAGGCAAATCAGGTTGTATCAGGACTTGCATTAACCATGCTGGGTCTTGGGCTTTCAGGAATGCTTGGCAAACCCTATGTTGGCAAACCACTTTTAATTAAGATGGAAGATTGGAATATTCCCTGGTTTTCAGATATTCCATGGCTTGGGAAAATTTTCTTTTCCCAGAGTCCATTTTTCTATATTGCCATACTTCTTGCACTTGTATCCTGGTTTTTCCTTGAAAGAACCCGCCTTGGAATTCAGATTCGCTCAACCGGCGAGAACCCTAAGGCCACGGAGACTCAAGGAGTTAATGTATCAAAACTCAGATATTTAAGTGTTCTTATTGGAGGAGGTTTTTCAGGCCTTGCAGGAGCCCATCTCTCCATTTCATATTCAAAATCATGGATAGAAGGAATGACTGCAGGAAGGGGTTGGATTGCCATTGCCCTGACCATATTTGCCCTGTGGAATCCAGGGCGTGCCATCTGGGCAGCTTTTTTATTCGGCGGTATTTTTGTTGTGCAGTATCTTTTACAACCCCTTGGAATTTCACCAAATTTTCTCTCCATGCTCCCCTATATTTCAACACTTTTAATTTTGTTATTGATCAGTTTTAAAGATCCAAAAAAATTGAATGCTCCTGCCATGCTGGGCGAACCCTATAAACGCGGAGAAAGATAATAATCATTGCTTTTTTGTTAGATTTTCTTGATACTGATTATTGAGAGTACAGGCGTTTATCCTTTAAAATTTGCAACTGTATTTTTGGAATTAGAATAGCAATGGAGCATACGAATTTGTTACTATTTAAAAGACAGCATAAAGTATTTTTTATAGCTTGCAGCCTGTTTATACTCTTCTTGTTTTCCCTGAACAACAGCTTTGCCATATCCATTCCAGAGGAGATGGAGGTCGGTAAAAAATTTATGAAAATGGTAGATCAGCAACGAATGATATTAAATGATCCCATTGCTGAACATATGGTCAACCAGGTGGGCCGTCACATTTTCTCTTTTTTACCTCCCCAGCCTTTTAACTACTCGTTTTATATTGTTGATGATGATGTATTCAATGCCTTTGCAAGTCCTGCTGCAAATATCTTTTTCTATAGAGGACTAATCACATCCCTTGATTCCATTGATGAACTGGCAGGGATTGTAGCACATGAGATTGCCCATGCAGCAAGCCGGCATGTATCTGAATCAATTGACCGCTCCAAATATATCAATATAGGAAGTCTTGCAGGGATGCTGGCCGGTGTAATTATAGGCTCCACGTCAGGTAGCGATGCCGGGGCAGCAGTCATTAAGAGCTCAATGGCTGTTGGTCAAACCACCATGCTTGCCTTTACAAGGAGCAATGAAACAGAAGCTGATGAAAAAGGTATCATGTTTTTAAAAGAGTCATGTTTTTCTCCACTGGGGCTTCAATCAGGTTTAATGAAAATCAGGGCAGCTGATTTCCGTGGAGTTGAAGCGATTCCTGACTATGTCAAGACCCACCCTGGAACCGGGAAACGAATTGCCCATGTTGAAACAATTCTCTCAGGCTATACCCCTTCTAAAGCAAAAACTAAATGCAAAGAAAATTTCAGATTTGACATGGTAAAATATCGGCTTCTCGGACTTTATGCCGATATCAAACCCACATTTAATCTATTAAAAACACAACTTGAGGATGACCCTTTAAACCCTGCCATAAATTATGGAATGGGCCTTCTCTATGCCAGAAAATTCATGAGAAAAAAAGCTTTATCACATCTTAAAAAAGCTCTTTCCATAAATGTTTTCGATCCAATGATACTGCTTGAAATAGGAAGGATTTATCTTCTTGACGGGGAACCCATTAAAGCCGTCAACGTACTCCAGGGTGTTAAATCAGATCCTGTCATGGGCATTATGGCAAAGTTCCATCTTGGAGAGGCATATCTTGAAATGCAAAACCTTGAACTTGCCAAAAAAAATCTTGAAATCGTTATTGATGAAAACCCTCTGTTATATCCAAAAGCATACTATAACATGGCTAATATCATGTCCCAGGAAAAAAGAAGGGGCTTTTCCCATTATTATCTTGGGCAGTACTATTATAAAATTAAAAAATATAAAAATGCAAAATTCCATTTTAATAAGGCATTGGACACTCTTGATGATTCTGAGTTTATTAAAAAAACTGAAACTCTTTTAACAGAGATTTCAAAATAGCCCTCCCTAAAGCATGGGGCTAAAATGGCAATTTGTTTTTTTTGCCTTACTGATCATAAATTGAGATAAGATCTAAACCCTATCAAATCGTGAAAAATGCATGGAAAAAGTTCCTCTACCCTGGCTGACAGAGCGAAGTGCTGTTGAGTATCCAAACATTCTGGCAAGGGGAGCCACAGCTTTTATAATCTGGATACCTGATTTAGGAGTAATTGATTCTACTTTTCCTCCCCGTGCATTAAGATCAGATATGGCATCACCCATATAATTATCAGGAACAAAGATTTCTATCTCCATTATAGGTTCAAGCAGGGATATAGAGGCTTTTTCCAGAGCATCCTTGCATGCCATGGATGCACATACTGAAAAGGCAAGCTCCGAGCTTCTATCATCACACCTGCCACCTTTAAGGACAATTGCAAGGTCAACAAAGGGATAGCCCTTGAGAAAGCCTCCTTCAAGACTCTCCCGGATTCCTTTTTCTATCACAGGAAGATATTGTTCCGGGATTTGCTCATCGCCAGCTTTAGATTCAAATGTAATTCCATCACCCCTGTTCAATGGTTTAAGAGTGATACTCACCTTTGCAAAATGCATTTTCCCTGAAATCTCCCGCTCAAAAACAGCCTCTCCTTTTACTTTTGATGTGAGCACTTCTCTGTAAACAACCTGGGGATTTCCAACATTAACATTGGTTTTAAACTCTTTAAGCATTCTTGAAATAATGATTTCAAGATGAAGTTCACCCATACCCGATAGAATTGTCTGCCCTGTCTCCTCATCTTTTCTTACTTTTAAGGTTGGATCTTCAATAATGAATTTTTCAAGCACATCATCCAGTTTTTCCTGGTCTGCATTGGTTTTTGGTTCAATTGCAATGGAGATAACAGGATCTTCATATTCCATTTTTTCTAAAAAAACAGGATTGTCCTGAGAACAGAGAGTATCTCCTGTACCTGAATTTTTAAGACCTACAATACCAATAATATCTCCTGCACCTGCATCGTTCAGGCGTTCTCTTTTATTGGCATGCATTTTCAGGATTCTGGAGAGTTTCTCTTTTTTATTTAATAGAGGATTGAATACCTCTGAACCAGTTTCAATTCTGCCTGAATAAATTCTTGCGAAGGAGAGTTTTCTTCCTTCAATCATGGAAACCTTGAAAATCAAAGCGGCAAGATGACCATTTCTATTGGGTAAAAATTCAAGCTTTTCGTTGGTTTCAGGATGCACACCCTGTATAGGAGGAACATCAGAAGGACTTGGTAAAAACAATTCTATGGCATCTAACAAAGGCTGAATCCCCTTGTTTTTCAATGCGGAGCCACACAATACCGGTACTATCTCTCTTGCAATGGTGGCAGTTCTGATAGCTTTATTGATTTCTCCTGTGGAAATATCCTCTTCAGAAAGATATTTTTCCATTATATCATCATTGACTTCAGAAATTGCTTCCAGCATCATTTCTCGATATTCAAGAGCAATTTCCTGGAAACCTTCATCAATTTCATCTTCTGAATATTCAGCACCCTTTGTTTCATCATCCCAGATAATCTGTTTCATATTGATAAGATCAATAACCCCGGCAAAACTGTCTTCAGATCCCATTGGTATTTGCAGTATCACAGGATTTGTCTTTAATTTCTCTTTTATAGATTCAACAGCAGCAAAAAAATCTGCTCCGGTTCTGTCCATCTTGTTGATAAAAGCCATTCTGGGAACCGAATATCTGTCAGCTTGCCTCCATACTGTTTCAGACTGCGGTTCCACACCGCCCACAGCACAAAAGACACCAATGGCTCCATCAAGGACTCTCAAAGCTCTTTCAACCTCAACGGTAAAATCAACATGCCCCGGGGTGTCAATGATCTGGATAACGCTGTTTTTCCATTCACATGTTGTGACAGCAGATGTTATGGTAATCCC